>JBGSME010000849.1:0-5078 GCA_041740335.1 Bryobacteraceae bacterium
GGCGGTTGTGGAGGACGCACAGCGGACCACTCCGGGGACTTGTGGTGGGGGTCCGCCGGGCTGATCGTTTGCTCGCGGCCGAGTTGTGCCGGCGCGGAGTGCTGCTGGCCGGAGCCGAGGACTTGCTGCTGCGGGCCGCGCGTCTTACGGTCCCATTGTTTCGCTTTTCGTCATCTCGATTGTGATGGATTTCGGTTTGGGGGTGGAAGTTGTTTTGTTCAGTTTTTCCCGGGGTTGGTTGCGGGCTGATTCCTGGGATGACCCGGGGGCGGGCTCAGCGCGGATTGTTAGCTGCGGATGGTTAACTTGACTCAATGAATTAAAACGTGATATATGTGCTTCGGTTCGACGTAAGGATCGAAAGGGGCCGAAGATGCGATATCCGACCGTGGCGATTCTGCTGACCTTGTTCTCATTTCCGGTGGCGGCGCAGGAGTTCCGCGCGACGCTGCAAGGCACGATCAACGATCAAACGGGATCCGCGGTGCCGCGCGCCGGGTTGAGTCTGACCAACGAAGACACCGGGGTGGAGCGAAAGGGTGAATCGAGCGAGGGCGGCCACTACATCTTTCAGTTCCTGCAACCGGGCCGTTACCGGTTGACGGTGTCGGCGACAGGATTCAAGGGGCAGATCCGGGAAGGTATTGAACTGGCGCTTGGGCAGAACCAGCGCCTGGACATCGCCATGGAACTCGGTGCGGTTTCGGAAGCGGTTGAGGTGACAGCGGGCGTGCCTTTGGTACAGACCGAGGAGACGACGCTTGGCGCGGTGATCCGGTCTGAGATCAAGGACAGCCTGCCGCTGAAAGGCCGGAGCAGTCTCTTCATGTTCACGCTGGCGCCGGGCGTGGTGAACAACCGGTATGGCGAGGACACGCGGCCGAACGACACAATCACGAACGTTCTGTTTTCCGCGAATGGCTCGCCGGTGGCTGCCACCGATGTGGCAGTGGACGGCGCGATCAATACGGTGAACGTGAACAGGGACGTGAACATCAGCCAGTGGGTGCCGGCTGTGGATTCGGTAGCGGAGTTCAAACTCCAGATGGGCACGATCTCGGCGGAGTTCGGCCGCTCGGCGGGGAGCATGATGAATATCGTCATCAAGTCCGGCACGAACAGTTTTCACGGCACGGCGTATAACTACCTTCGCAACTCCGCGCTGGACGCGATGAACTTCTTCAGCCGCGGTAGCGGACAGAAGCAGCCGGCGTTTCAGGCGAACACGTTCGGGGGCACGCTGGGCGGTCCGGTGATCCGGAATCGGACGTTTTTCTTCTTCAGTTATGAGGGTGCGCGCGAAGGCAACGGGATCGGACGCACGGCGAATGTACCTACCGCTCTGATGCGGCGGGGCGACTTCAGCGAATTGTCGCAGGCGATCTACGATCCGTTCTCGGTAACGTCGACTTCGGCCGGCCCGGTGCGGACGCCGTTCCCGGGCCGTGTGATTCCGTCCTCGCGTCTGGACCCGGTGGGAGCGAAACTGGTGACCTTTCTGCCCGAGGCGAACACGGCGCCGCCGAATCCACGAAGTCCGTGGCTGAGGAACTTCACCTTCACCGACAAATGGCCGCGGGACTACAACACCTATGTCGGCAAGATCGACCACCAATTCAGCGACTCCTGGACCACGTACTTCCGGTTCAACTACGGCAACTCGCTGCTCATCTTTCCGCACGAGTTCGATGGAATCGCATCGCGCGGACGGAACGTCGTCAATCGTCCGCACAAGGGGTTCTCCTGGGGCAATACGAAGCTTCTCAATGCGCGGACGACGTTCGACTTGCGGATTGGCGCCGCATGGGGCATGGAGAAGCAAAGGCCGTTTTCCGACGGGTACGATCTCAGTTCGCTCGGCTTCAGTGAGTCCTATATCAATCTCACGCAAAGCCGCGCTTTTCCGCAGGTGAACTTCGCCGGAGGATTGCAGGGGATGGCCAACAGCGGGTTCCTGCAGCAACCGGGCTATTCGTGGTTTCTCCAGCCATCCATGACCCTTGCGCGTGGACGCCACCTATTCAAGGTAGGTGGAGAGGGGCGGTTGCTTTACGGCAACTTTTTCTCGAATCCCGCTCCTTCGGGGACGTTCACGTTCAGCAACGCCTGGACGGATGGGCCTCGCGCCGACACGCCGCAGGCCAATACCGGGTTCCCGATCGCATCGCTGCTTGTGGGGCTTGGCTCCGGGAACCTTCCATTCAATACGGGCGTATCGATCGTCAACAAGTACTATGGCTTCTATCTGCAGGACGATTTGCGGCTCACGTCGAAGCTGAGCTTCAATCTCGGAATCCGGTATGAGTACGAGACTCCGCGCACGGAACGCTATGACCGTGCGACGCGGGGTTTTTGCCGCACCTGCCCAAGTCCCCTGCAAGTGCCGGGCATGAACCTCACCGGCGGGCTGCAGTTTGCCGGAGTGGATGGCCCTCGCGGCATCTACAACTCCGACCGCAACAACATTTCGCCGCGCTTCGGTCTGGCTTACAGCTTCAATCCCAAGACCGTCGTGAGGCTCGGCTACTCGCTTTACTACCTGCCGATCGTTGGCTCGGTGAACGCCACCGGCTATGATTCTTCCACTCCATGGGTGGTCTCGCAGGACGGCATCACGCCGAAAGACCGGCTCGGGAATCCGTTCCCCGACGGCCGTGTTCCGGCCATCGGCAATACGCAAGGCCTCGGGACGCTGGTCGGCCAGAGCGTCGCATTCATCGAGCCATCCGACGTAACGCCGCGGTTCCACACCTGGCACCTGAATATTCAGCGAGGATTGCCTTCGCAGGGTGTATTCGAGATCGGGTATGTCGGAAGCCGGAGCCTGAACATCGCCGACTACCGTGGCGCTGGTGCTTTCGGCGCCGCCGCGAAAGTCGGGCAGCGTGATCTGATCGTACTTAGGCCTAGGGATACGGATAGCCGAACTCGCCATTGAAGAACTCGATGATCTCGCGCGTCTTGCCGAAGGTGCGCTCGGCATTGGGCGCATCCTTGGGTTAGACCCAGTAGGAGATGGGCAATGCGCCCTTGTTGTCTTTCACCTGGACATAGGGCCCGGCGGCGAAGACGTACAGATAGGTCGAATGGGGCTGATCTTGCGCCCAGTGAAACGTCTTTTCGCGCCTGGCTCGATTGGCGGTTACCGACCGGAGCACACCATTGGCGATCACCTGATAGCTGTCGTCCACCGTGGCGATGATCTCGTGCGTGGCCTTGTCGTTTGGATGATCGTAGCAGGGGAACCAATGACGCGCGCCTTCGGGAAACGAGAGCGTGTGGATCAGCCGCGGGTGCGTGGCGGTCTCGGGCTTGAAGGTGAGGCCGAGCCCATAACCTTTCGGCATGCCGTAGCGCTCCGGGTCAATCGCGACGTTCTCAGCGCGGTAGGAGACGGTAACGGTGAGTTCCTCGTGGTAGCGGTAGGGACGGCCAAGATGGATCGTGAGTTTGCCGAGCTCGTGCTCGAAACGCAATGATCCGGCTGAGGTGACGCGAAAAGCCATCCCGCAAGGGGCGAAGCCGGATATCGGTCTCGCCCTGGAAAGAGCGCTCCGCCTCGTTGAACCTGAGTTTGATGCGGTAGTGCAGCACGTCGAAGTCGTGGCTGCGCTCGGCGCGCCGCGGACGCGCCTCGAGATCGGTCTGAGCCGGACGCAGTGCCGCCGCAAGGCCGATAAGCAACAGCAGGTACCGCAGCGTCATGGTTTGGAGGGCGCCCTGAGTTGCAGGATTCCTTCTTCCCGCATCAGCTTTTCGATGTCGCCGGGCCTGCCCGGCAGGAAGTCCGTGAAGTTCTCGATGCCCGTGCCGGTTACGGCGATGACATCTTCCATGCGGACATACAAGTTCTCTTCCGGGATCCAGACCATGGGATCGACGGAGAAGACGAGGCCCGGCACGAACTCCTTCCGCCGGTAGTTGCCGACGTCATGCACGGTCATCCCGACGCTGTGCTGGAGGTGGCCGGCGAAGTCCAGTGCATTCTCCGCGCCTTGCGATAGCTCTCCTTGGTGAAGGTGAGCGTCTTCAGGTACGCGGCCATCTCTTCGCGGGCGCCCGCCAATACCTGTTCCGGTGTCACGCCCGGCTTGATGCGTTTCAGGAACGCTTGGCGATAGGCGAAAACGAAATTACAAAGCGCGCGCTGGTCAGGGGTGAATTTTCCATTGACGGGCCAGTGCCGCGTGACGTCGCTCACGTAGTAGCGATAATCCGGCGCGTAGTCCATCAGGACAAGGTCGCCGTCCTCGAGCACGCTCGAGTTGCGATGGTAGTGGCCGAACCAGGCGTTGGCGCCGCCGCCGATGATGGCGGGGTATGCCGTGTAGGTGGAGCCGTTGAGGAGGTAGACGTAGCGCGCGACGGCGTCCAACTGATACTCGTAGACGCCAGGCTTAGTGCTGCGCATTGCCTCCATGAGGGCGAGTCCCGCGATCTGCGAGGCACGGCGGATGAGCGAAATTTCGCGCGGACTCTTGATCAGGCGGATGGGATCTAGAAGCGGCGAGAGGTCCTTCAATTCGAAGGTCGGAAAGCGCTCCCGCAGCAGCGTCAGCAGACGACCGTTTCGCGAGGGACGGCCGTCCCAAGGGTCAGAGGCGGCTTCGGCGATCTCGCGGAGCATCTCGTCGCGACTCCCGCTCGCGCCTTCCTGCGGACTGAACGGCACGTACAGCGCGGGCACCGGATGGTGAATCTGGACGGGAGCCAGATGGCGAGCCAGCATTTCTACGCTGTGTACGTCATCGACGCCGGTCCGCTCTTTGACGATCGCCACATCCTCGGCGCTTACCAGCGGGCCTACCTGGCGTTCCCAGGCGGGGTTGCGGTGCTGCAAGTACACCGTGGTGCGGCGGGTCCGGCCGTCCAGCAGCAAGTACGAGTTCGCCGATTCAATGCCGGTGAGATAGTAGAACTCGTTCGACTGCCGGAAAATCGGCGGCGAGTCAATGGCGGAAGCGCCCGGGATAATGGCGAGTGCGTTGCGGTCGACCGCGTCGAATACCTTGGCGCGGCGGTCTTGAAATTCCGAGGCTGGGAAATCGGTCTGCTCAATGCCGTGGGGCTGGCCGGGC
>JBGSME010000850.1:0-6530 GCA_041740335.1 Bryobacteraceae bacterium
GTGGGCCGCCTCGCAGAGGCATCCCGCCGTGGTGAAGGAGCTGTTGGCGGGCGGAGCGGATGTTCACGCGAAAAGCGCGGTTTGGAGCCAGATGATGTCGCTGCCTCCGCACGGACGGCCCGAGTACAACCGCCAGATCCCCCACGGCGGCAACACGGCGTTGCTGTTCGCGGCGCGCGCGGGCGATCTCGAATCAGCGAAGCTACTGGTTGCCGCTGGTGCGAACGTGAATGACAAAGATGCCTGGGGCGTGAGCGCGGCTGCGCTGGCTGCGCATTCCGGCTTTCGCGATCTGGTGATATTTCTGCTCAACAAAGGCGCTGATGCCAACGCCGGGGAAGCGGGATTCACGGCCCTGCACGCGGCGATTATGCATCGGGATGAAGCCATGGCCGCGGCCCTGCTCGCCCACGGCGCGGACGCAAATGCGCCGGTTACCAACTGGACGCCCACCCGGCGTTCCTCCCACGACTATCATTTCCCTCCGGCCTTTATCGGCGCGCGGCCCTTCTGGCTGGCGGCGTATGTCAATCACGCGGGCATCCTGCGGCTCTTGGCTAGGCACGGCGCGGATCCGCGATTCGTGCATCGGGTGGAGTACCATCGCGACTACGCCAAGCCCCGCCGCGAAGCGACAACGCCGGTAATGGCGGCAGTGGGTATGGGCGCCGGAGTGGAGTGGGTACGGCTGCCCCGGGAACAGCGTGAGCAACTGGTGCTCGAGACCGTCCGCGCGGCGGTGGAACTAGGCGCCCCGGCCGGAGCGGTGAACCTCAATGAGCGAACCGCGCTGCAAGAGGCTCGCGCGCGCGGGTACCAACGAGTGGCCGAATTTCTCGCCGCGTCGGTGGAGGGCACACCCTGAAGACTTGCTCTGCTCACCGCGGCGTTGGCGAATGCCGGCGCGAAAGAGGCTACTGCGCGTCCCCGACGTCGTAAGCATCGGTCGCCGTCAGCGTCACCACAAACGCGCCGAGATTGTTCTGCCAGTGGCGATTGTCGTTGATTGCAATTTGCAGCCGCCCGTCGAGTCCGGTCTTGGTCTGCCGATCGCCTAGAAAAAACACCTCGCCGGACGAGCCGATTCGCCCTACCAGCGCCCCGAATGGCTGGCCCTCGAACAGGTGCGACTTGTAGGCCGGAGATCCCGGCTTCGTGATCCCGTTCGGGCCGGACGCCCAACTATCGGTCTGCCAGGAAAGCCGGACGAAGCCGCGGGCGGTGGAATCGAGCTTCGACGACGAGGAGAGAACAACTCCGGAATCGAGATATTCAATCTGCGTGGAGTGTTTCAGCGAGTGGACCTGCACCGAACGCCGCACGCGGCTTTGGCGGACCGCGAGTGACCGTATGCGCGACCACGGCAGCGAGACCGCTTCGCCGGACGCGGTTCGAATCTCGATGGAATCGGCGGGAAGATTGGCGCGGATCGCATCGCCGCCGGGCAGCCGTATCAGCGACAGAGAACGGTCAAAACCGTCCGCGTAGGCCGGGATAATCCGCTCGAAGAGCCGATAGAGCGGACGGGGTTCGTGCTGATCGGTATCCTTGAATGTTTCGAGCAATGGCGTAAGGACGGGCAGACCAATGGCCGTAAGCTCTTCCACGGCCAGATCGCGCAGCTTACGGTCGCTACCCTGGATTGCACCGAATCCGCTGGTGATTCGCGCTGTCTCCATTTCCGAAGCCGCAACGGCGTTGTGGATCGAGGCGATCTTTTCTAGAGGAAGCGAAGCGGGCGCCCCCGGTCCTGAAAGTTTAAGGTTGCGAAGAGCGGTTTGGCCCTCCACCCGCGTGCCTTCCACGGTGCGTATCAGCACCCAGTTGGCGGCAGCGAGGTTGGCGGCGAGGACCAAAGCGGCAAGCGGGATTCGGAGATGCATCCCATTGGTTATACCAGACGCTCATTCCCTGGGGGGAACGGGCGGGTCCACCCACGATCCGCACATCGGGCATTGAACCTGGCCGCTGCGGCGCATCCGGGCCGGAACATTCTTCGGCGGGTCAAGAAATTCGCGGACAGCTCTCACCAGCAACCCGATCGATCCGCGCAACAGAGTAATCAGGATAATCGCGCCAAGAAGGATGATAACAAGGCGGAACATTCAGGTTGTGATTCGGGGGGAGTTGAGAAACTCCCCCCAGCCTTCAGACACTACTTTTTCTTCTTCGAAGACTTCTTCTGCGTGGCGGGATTTTGATACTCGGTGTCGACTTTGGCATCGAAGGCCGCAAGCATACCCTTGGCGCTCTCGGCGTTGGGACCATCCGGCTTGAGCTCGACATATTTCGCCAGGGCTTCTTTGGTGCCCGGCGCCGGGGTAACTGAGCCATCGGCGTTGGTCTGGGCTTTGCTCACCAGATACATCGCGTACTGATAGAAAGCGTCGGCATGGTTCGGATCGACCTCGGTGGCCTTCTTGAAGGCCTGGCCTGCACCTTCGAGCTGGCCGACATTGGTCATTACCGCTCCGAGGTTGAAGAAATACGTGCCCGCTTTGGTGGGGTCGAGGACGGCGGCCTTGTTGAGTTCTTCCTGTGCCTGATCGATCTTCTTGGCCTTCACCAGCGCCAGGGCGAAGTTATTGTGATAGGCGGCGTCGTCGGGTTTCAGCTCGATCGCCTTTTGGTACGCGGCGGTTCCCTTGTCGAAGTTCTGCGCTTGTTCGTCGCCGGTCTTTGTCATAGCTACGCCGAAGTACGATTCAGCGAGGTTGGCCCAAACCACGTGCTGATTGGGGTCCAGCTCGGAGGCCTTCTGGAACGACCCTACGGCGTTGGGGTAATCCTTAGCTTCGAGCGCCGCCATGCCGGCGCCGAAGGCATCGTTGAGAGCCTTGTTCTTCTTCATCGACTCGGAACGTTCCTTGGCGGCTTTCTCGAATGCCGCCTTCTGCTCCGGCGTCATCTCGCGGGACATTTCCTTGGTGATCTCGCCCGTTTCGGCGGCCTTCTGCATCGCCTGCTGCTTCTTCACCATCTGCCCCAAGTCGAAATTGATCTCTTTGGGATCGCCGAGGCCGGTGCGCACCCCGCGAACCTGATCCACCTCGCGGCCTCCCACAGGCTTTTTCTTTTCCTTGGTGGCGTCCATAATCAGGATCACGTCATAGGTGCCGAGTGGAAGGCCGGCGTGAAAATAGTCGCCCTTCTTCTTTGTCTCGGTGTAGTATTCGCCCTTGATGTCGGTGCGGACGATCTTGATCCAGGCGCCTTGGAGAGGATTCCCATCCGGTCCAATGACCTTGCCGGCAATAGCGCCGGTCTGTGCGAAAGCGGTGAAGGATGCGAAAGCAACCAAGGCGGCAGCGCGAACGAAGCGGTTCATAGGACGGACCTCCAGGCAGAATCAAGGGATTTGTCTATCCCCAATATAATAACGCGAAGCCGGCGCGATGCGTTACCGGTCCGGCCGCGATATCCCCGCCTCCCATCGCCGCTTGCGCCAACCCATCGCGCTACGGCATACTATTGAGGAGAGATTCTTATCCTACTGGAAGTGCGCCTGCGCAGAGAACTGCCCGATCGGCGCTAGAGGTACTACAATGCCGCAACGGACATTTCAGCCCAACAACCGCAAGCGCGCCAAGAAGCACGGATTCCGCAGCCGGATGGAGACCAAGGATGGACGAGCCGTACTCAGCCGCCGGCGCGCCAAAGGCCGCTGGAAGCTCACCGTCAGCGACGAACGCGCTGTCCGCAATTCGAAGTAGTCTGGACACGGAACAGATACCGCGATTGGGTTTTCCCAAGGAGTCCCGGCTGCTCAAGCGCCCCGATTTCCGGCGGGTATACGATCAGGGATCGCGACTCACCAGCCCATCGTTTGCGGTGTTTCGGCTCCGGCGCGACGACACCTCCGGCCCAAGAATCGGATTCACAACGGCTCGCGCCCTTGGGAAGGCGGTGTGGCGGAATCGCATCCGCCGCAGAATGCGTGAAGCGGTTCGGCTGGAAATGCCCGGTTTGCCGGTCGCCATCGATCTCATCTTCCATCCAAGGCGGAGTATCCTGGGTGTTGACTTCGAGCGGCTGCGAAGCGAAGTAAGCAGAGTATTCGAGAAGTGCACAAGGTCGTAATTCAGGTTCTGGTTTTCTACAAACGGTGGGTATCGCCGCTGCTGCCCTCGGCCTGCCGTTTCCATCCAACATGCTCCACATATATGCGCGAGGCGGTTGAGCGTCACGGCGTTATCACCGGAGTTTGGATGGGGCTGAGGCGCCTGGGGCGGTGCCATCCTTTTCATGAAGGCGGTTTCGACCCGGTCCGATGAATCCTAAACTTCCCGATTCGAACATCAATATGGAGCGGCGCCTGCTGCTCGCGTTCGCCCTGATGGGCGTAGTGCTCATGGTCTCCACGTATCTCATGCCCAAGGCGGAAGAGCCGAAGGCAGGCGCTGCAAAGAAGGCGGAAGTGGCCGGCGCGGAGCCGAAACAGGCAGCGCCCAACCCCGAAGCCGAACAGCCAGCAACGCCCGCGCCGCCGGTCAAGAAGTCATCGGCTTCCGCCAAGGACGCCCCAACGCCGGGCCGTATCGTCGCGTCGAAGGAAGACACCGTCATCGTTGACACGGATCTTTACCGTGTCATTTTCTCCAACCGCGGAGCCGTCGTGCGTAGTTGGACCCTCAAGAAATACCAGGACCGCAAGGGGAACCCGCTGGAACTGGTGAGCCAGAAGGGAATCGAGAAAGTGCGTGCGCCGTTCTCTGTGCGCTTCCACGAAGGGCAATCGGCTGACGCGGTGAATACGGGCCTTTTCGTACCCACCGTCACAGACGGGGGACTGACGGTGAGTTTTGAATACGCCAGCGGGGAGTGGGCCGAGACCAAACGCTTTGCCTTCAAGAAAGATAGCTATCTCACCGAAATCTCGAGCGAAGTTCGCAATAGCGGCGTCCTGAAGCCGCATCTGCTGTATTGGCGCGGCGGCTTCGGCGACTCCACCGTCATCGGCGCCGCAGCGTCGCAGTTGACCGTCCGGTACGACCGCAATGAACGGCAACTCATCACCCTAAACGCCGACGCCGCCAAGAAGGCCGATGGCGGCTATCAGGCCCATCGCGGACCGTTCACTTTCGCTGGGATCACCGATTCCTATTTCGCCGCCGTCGCCATGCCCGAAAGCGCCGCTGACTTCGAGATTCACTCGCTTTCCGATCAGGTTGCCAACGAGATCGACGGGAAGGAAGAAGCCAACGCCGGAATGGCAGTAGGCGGCCACGGGGCGAATCGCTTCCAGATGTTCGTGGGCCCCAAGGACACCACTCTGCTGCGAAGCATCGATACGAGGCTGGAGAATCTGGTGGATTTCGGGCGCCTGAAGTTCCTGGCCAAGCCGCTGTTTCTGGCGATGCATTACCTGAACGATACCTACATTCGGAACTACGGATGGACGATCGTGCTGATCACGATCGTGATTAACTTCCTGCTGCTGCCGCTGAAATTCACCAGTCTGAAGTCGATGAAGAAGATGTCGGGCCTCCAGCCGGAGATCGCCGCGATCAACGAAAAATACAAGGGGATGAGTTACAAAGATCCCAAGAAACAGAACCAGCAGGCCGAGGTGATGGACCTTTATAAGAAGCACGGCGTCAATCCGGTGGGCGGATGCGTGCCGATGGTGATCCAGATCCCGTTCTTCATTGCTTTTTACACCGTGCTGTCGGTCGCGATCGAGTTGCGCGGCGCGCATTGGCTGTGGGTAAGCGATCTTTCCCGGCCGGAGGATCTCGCTATCCGCATCCTGCCGGTAGCGATGATCGCATCCCAATTTCTAATGCAAAAGATGACGCCGGCTACCACTACGGATCCGGCGCAACAGCGTGTTATGTACATGATGCCGCTGTTTATGGGCTTTATGTTTTACGGGGTGTCGAGCGGTCTGGTGTTATACTGGATGACCAGCAATCTGGTCGGCATCGCGCAGCAATGGTTCTTCAATCATACCGGCTCGGCGGCGGGCTCGCCACAGGCGGCCAAGGCAGTGCAGAAAAAAGACAAAAAGCGATGAAGTATACACTCGCCGAACATGGTCCGAAGATCGAAGCGTTCTTGAATAAGATTCTGCCGTTGTCCGGTTTGGACGTAACCTTCGAGTTGGCAGAGGGAGAGACCGTTCATCCGGAGTTCGAAAATCCGGAGATCCGCGTTAAGTTCGACGGCCCCGACATCGACGAATTACTGTCCAACAAGACCGAAGTCCTGTTGGCGCTGGAGCATCTCACGCAGGAAGCGCTCCACTTGCCCGGCGAGGATCATAACAAGATCGTCTTCGACGCCAATGACTACCGGATGCTTCGCATCGAAGAGTTGCGCGCGAGCGCGGTCCAGGCCGCCGAACGGGTAAAGACCACACGCCAGCCGTTCCGGTTCAATCCGATGAACAGCCGCGAACGCCGGATTCTGCACGTTGCGCTCCGCGATGAAACGACGCTCCGCAGCGAGAGCGAAGGAATGGAGCCGCGGCGGAACGTGGTGATCTATCCGGCCGACATGCCGTCGCAACCGGCGCCGCCCCAGCCGGA
>JBGSME010000851.1:0-5258 GCA_041740335.1 Bryobacteraceae bacterium
GGGTCGCTGTAGTTGCCATACTGGCGGTAGCCTTCCTCCAGGCAGAGGATAGCGAAAAGGTTGTTCTGCCGGCGTCGGCGGACGCGATCGCCCAGGGCAGGCGTCTCTACCTCGGCGGCTGCACTTACTGCCACGGCCCCACCGGTGATGGAGGCAAGGGCGCGAACCTCGCAGTGCCGGAACTGACTCGCGCACGGACTGACGAAGACCTCGTCGCGATCATTCAAACCGGTGTTCCCGGGACAGAGATGCCCGGCGCGAATCACATGACGCCAAATGAGGTCCTGATGACCGCGGCGTTTGTACGCACGCTGGGCAAGGTAGCCGACGGTCCGCTGCCCGGCGATGCCGTTTCCGGAAAGGCGATCTACGCCCGCAGCGGTTGCGGGAACTGCCACACCGTTACCGAAAACGCGACTTTGCGCGGCGGTCTCGGCGGTCCGGATCTGTCCTCGATCGGGCTGAAACGGAGCCCGGCGCATCTGCGCGAATCGGTAGTAAATCCGGGCGCCGTGGTAAGCAACGCCTACGTCTATACGGAACTTCGGTTGAAGGCTGGCGGCAGGGTCACGGGCCGAACTCTTTATGAGGACACCTTCTCGATTCTGGTGCGTGACGGGAATGGGCAAAATCAGACCTTTCTAAAACCCGCCGTGAGCGAGATTGCCCGGGACCCGAAGAAATCGCCCATGCCGGCGTACTCGAAGCTCAGCGCCGCCGAGCTCGACGATCTGACAGCATATCTCGCGTCGCTCAAGGAGCGTCCATGAAATTGATCCTGTATTTCGCAGTGGCGGCAGCCGCGCTCGCGCAAGTGCCCTACGAGCGGATTCTCAATTCGGCCAAGGAGCCCGGCAACTGGCTTACTTACTCGGGTAACTATAACGGGCAACGCTACTCGACGCTTGACCAGATCAACGCCGGCAACGTGAAGCGGATGGTGGTGAAGTGGGTCCATCAGACCGGGACCCTGGAAGCGCACCAGACCTCGGCGATCGTCGTTGACAACGTGATGTACATTACCGAGGGGCCGAACACGGTGAAGGCGCTCGATACGCTCACGGGTAACGTCTATTGGCGCTATCAGAAAGAGATCCCCAAGGATTTGCGGCTTTGCTGCGGGCGGGTGAATCGCGGCGTGGCGGTGCTCGGCGATATGGTCTACTACACGTCCATTGACGCGCACATGATTGCGCTCGACGCCAAAACCGGACGAGTGCGATGGGAAGTGGAGATGGCCGACCACAAGCTTGGTTACTCGTCGACCAATGCGCCGTTGGCGGTGAAGGATAAGATTCTCACGGGCGTGGGCGGCGGCGAGTACGGCATTCGCGGATTTATCGATGCGTACGACGCCAAGACCGGCAAGCGTGTCTGGCGCTTCAATACCGTCCCCGGCAAGGGCGAGTTCGGCAACGAGACTTGGGCGGGTGATTCGTGGAAGACTGGCGCGGGTTCCACGTGGATTACGGGCTCCTACGATCCGGATACGAACGCGGTGATCTGGGGAATTGGCAATCCCGGCCCGGACTGGAATGGCGACGTGCGCAAGGGCGACAATCTGTTCTCGGCGAGCTTTGTGGCGCTGGATGCCGACACCGGCGAGCGTAAGTGGCACTTCCAATTTACTCCGCACGATACGCATGATTGGGACGCGACGCAGGTCCCGGTGCTGATCGAAGCCCCAGTCCGAGGCGAGCGGCGTAAGTTGGTGGTTACCGCGAATCGCAACGGATTCTACTATGTGCTCGATCGCGCCAACGGTAAGTTCCTGCAAGGTAAACCGTTCGCGAAACTTACTTGGGCGAGCGGATTGGACGATAATGGCCGCCCGCTTGTCCTGCCCAATACGGAGCCTACAGCGGAAGGCAATCTGGTGTGGCCGTCGCTCGGCGGCGGGACGAATTGGTACAGTCCGGCTTACAGCCCGGATACGGGATTGTTCTATGCGCCGGTCCGCGAGCAGGGCGCGTATTACTTCAAGGGCGAGGCAAACTTTAAGCCGGGCGAAATGTTCAACGGCGGTGGTCAGCGAACGGTGCCGGAAGAAAATCCCTACGGCGCGGTGCGGGCGCTCGACGCGACTTCCGGCACGCTGAAGTGGGAGTTTCGGATGCAGACTCCGGCGAATACCAGCATCCTGGCGACCAAGGGAAACCTGGTGTTTACCGGGACGAGCCAAGGCGATTTCTTCGCGTTGAACGCGGCCAACGGGGAAGTATTGTGGCGGTTCAAGGGTGGATGGTCGGTGGGCTCCAACCCGGTAACTTACTTGTCGCACGGGAAGCAGTATGTGGCGGTTCCGATTGGGAAGGCGATGTTCGTGTTCGGGCTTTTCGAGGAGTGAACCAGCGGATAGGATCGCTGTTCCGGCGAGCGCGGCGGCGATCAACACAATCTCGAAATCGAAAAGCTCCTGCACCTCATGCGCATCTGCGCTGACATGCGTTGGATCGGCCTAGCGCAGTACGAATTCGCGACCCGCGAGTTGAACGGGATCGGCGGGATGGCGGGCGGCTGGCTGCGCCAGGTCCAGTCCAGCACTCGCCGCGCCGCGCCTGTGTGATCTTTGAGGCGTGGTCCAGCACGTACCCGCCATGTCCATCGCGCCGTACGGCGATGCGGCTCCCGGCGCGCGCGCAAGCGATTTTGGCCAGTGGTGAGGTCAAAGCCAGCGTCGTTTCCTATTGGGAGTTGATGCTCACGTTGGCAAGGTACGGAGTGCCGCTAGTGTGGGATCCCTCATGGACGGGGACCTCGGCCCCGCGAGTCTACCCGACCTCTTCGTTCGCCCTTCTCAGCATCGCCCGTATATTCGCGATGCAATAGGCGATGCCGGCGCGGCGCATCTTATCGTCGCCCTCGAACGCCGGGACGTGATCCGGCACCACTGTGCCATTGAACTTCACCTTCCGCAGCGCCTTCATCACGGCAAACATATCCATGTATCCATCGTCAGGGAACGTCTCGACGAAGTGCGGCAGCGGACTGCTCACGTTCCGAAAATGGACGTCGAAAATCTTGCCGCGGCCCCCGAAATCGTCGATCATCCCGAACACGTCCTTACCCATCTTGGCGCCGCCCTCACTCCATGTGCCGACGCAGAACGTCAGCCCCCAGTGCTTGCTTCCGCCCGCGATCTGTTCGGCTCGCTGATAACCGTCGTAGTGTACGAACAGTTTGGCGACGCCGTTCATCTTCGCAAGCGGTGGATCGTCAGGGTGCAGCGCGAGGCGAACATCGTGCTTCTCCGCCTCTGGCAGCACGGCCTTGATGAAGTAAGTATACGTGGACCATATATCTTCCGCCGAATACTCGCGATCAAACGCTTGTTTTTCCACCTTCTCCCGAAAGTCGGATAACTTAAACTCGCGCGCGGTGTAACCTCGCGGCGACTTCACCTGCGCCGTGGTGTACGTGTTGGCCGGGTGCCAGTCGATGTTCGCCACCGGAATACGCAGCCGGCCGCAATCGCGCAGAAACGTATTGAACACGGCGATGTCTTCGTCGCGGCCCGGCTGGCCCAATTGCAGACGCGTCTTGCGGTAGGCATAGTGCACCGCCGAGTAGATCTTCATATCGAATCGCGCCAGCCGCTCCTGGGTGGCCTTCATAAAGTCGTACGGGGCCTGTTCTCCAAACTCGATGCGGCACCATTTCACGCCCACTTGTTGGAGAAAAAGAAGATCGGCGTCGGTAAGCGACCGGATCGGCATGCGATGCGAAATCTTCGTGTTCGCCGGGTCGTACTCGTCGATGCGCGGCGCTCCATAAAGCCGCTGCGCCGCCGGCAACAGCGCGGGCGCGAGTGCGGCGCCAAGTATCCGGCGTCGTGTCGGTGTGTTTCGTATCGGCATGGGTGCTTCCTGGCCAGCCATTGTACGATTTTCGTTGACTGCGGCGCTTGTCAAGTGTATAGTGTCTATGTACACTGTACACTGAGCCGGACACATGGGAGACGCCACCATACGCATCGATCCCCGTTCGCCAACGCTGGTTTACCGTCAGGTGGTCGATCAGATCCGGACGTTGATTGTCGAAGGGACGCTGCTCCCGGGGTCCGAACTGCCGTCGGTGCGTAGGCTGGCGATTGACCTCGGGGTTCACTTCAATACGGTTGCCGAGGCCTATCGGACGCTGGCTGAGGACGAATGGCTCGACGTATCGCATGGGCGCGCGGCGCGAGTCCGGGAGCGCAGTGCGGCTCCCAAGCCGGAGCGCCATATGGAGGCGCAGTTCCGCGAAAGGCTCCGGCATTTGATCGCTGAGATGCGCGCCGGCGGTTTCACGCCCGCTCAGATCGCGCGGGAATTGGCGGCGGCTTCCACGATCCGCGAAGGAGGTTCGAAAGATGAATGACGCAATGATGTTGTCGTGCGGTCTTGTGATCGGGATGGGTCTCCTGTTTCACTGGCTTCCTCAGTGGCGGCGGGAGAATCAATACTTCGGGGTCACGACGGCCACCGGATTTGACCAGACCGACGAAGGCCGGCAGGCTTTGCTCCGCTTCCGGCTATGGTCCTGGCTTGGCACCGCGCTTGCTGTGATGCTGACGGTGACGGCATGGCAGTCCGGCTGGCGTGGTCTGGCGCCACTGGCAACTTTCGTACAGGGCGGCATTGCGATCGTGGCGTTCGCGGTGGTGCGCCGGGAGTTGGTGCGGTTCGCGATTGATCCGCAGCCGCGAACGGCATCGCTCCAGCCGGATCGGGAGAGCCTCCCGGGCGGGATGCTCGGGTCAGTGCTCCCGCTGGTGATTCTTGCGGCGGCAGGCATCTACGCCTTTTCTCACTGGGATCTGCTGCCGCAACGAATCCCTGTCCATTGGGATCTCAGGGGTGAACCGAACGGCTGGATGGATCGATCCGTTCGCGGAATGGCTCAGGCGCTTGGCGCCGGCGCACTCATCTGGGTAACGCTGTTCGCATCGGCGATTGGTATTCTGAAGGGCTCGCGGCGGCCGTCGGGCGAGAACGCTGACTGGTCCCGCCGGTTCCGCCGGGCGAACCTGCGCTTACTTGTGGCAATGATGTATGCCATGGCACTGCTTTTTGCGAGCGTTGTGGTGAGGCCGGTGCTTGCCGCGGAAGGCATCTTGCTTCCGGGCTGGCTCGCCGGGGTGGCGATGGTAGCGGTGATCGCAGCGTTCACGGTCCCGATCGTGCGGCTCAGCAAGGAACCCGGCAGCGGTGGTGATGCAACGCCGGACGAGTGCTGGCGTTGGGGGCAGTTCTACTACAACAAGAGCGATCCCTCGC
>JBGSME010000852.1:0-8569 GCA_041740335.1 Bryobacteraceae bacterium
CGCGAGCCGGGAGTGGCTGCGGGCATTTCCGCCGGCGGGCGGAGCACGGCGGAACAATATGACTGGGATGCGGTTCTGCCTCGCTGGAGAGATCTCCTGTCCGGCGCGGCGTCCGCCAACGGAGGTTCGGATCGATGAGCACACGCAGTTGGTTGTTGCGAAATATGGTGCTTCCGGCCGGCGACATGGTCTTTCGCCAGCGCTTGATGAAGCGCCTGCGCTTTCTTGAGGAAGCGCAGTGGTGGGATCCGCAGCGTACCGCTGCGTGGCGCGACGACGCCCTCCGGAACCTGGTGGCCGTGTGCTACTCCCAGGCTCCTCTCTACCGGGAATTGATGGACAAAGCCGGCGTGAAACCCGCCGATATCCGGACGATTGCCGATCTTCCACTGCTCCCGGTGGTAACCAAACCGATGATGCGCGATGCATACCCGGCGGGCGTTGTGCGCGAGACCGGGTTTCCCACTTATGAGACGCGGACGTCCGGGTCAACCGGCAAGCTGTTCACGATACGAGAGGATTCCGAAACCGCGGGCATCTATCGCGGATCATTCATGCTCTGGCTCGCCTGGGCGGGATGGCGTCTCGGCGACGAGCACATGATGAGCGGCGGAAACTTTGACCGGAGCCTCGACCGGCGTATCAAGGACTCACTCTTCCGGTGCCACTACGTACGCATGGATGAACTGACCGACGCACGCCTCGATCAACATCTGGATCTGCTCGAACGGCGGCGGATCGAAAATCTCTGGGGATTTCCCGGACTGCTCTACTATGTGGCGAGACGGGCCGAATCGCGGGGCTGGACCCGGCCGTTGAAGTCCATTGTCACCTGGGGCGAAATGCTGTACCCCTCGCAAAGGGAGCTGATCGAGCGCGTGTTCGGAACCCCGGTGCGCGACACTTATGGGTGCGGCGAAGGGTTCCAGATCGCAGCGCAGTGCCCGGACCATGGGAACTACCACATCCACGAACTGGAAGTGGCCGCCGAGTTCGTCGACGATGCGGGAAAACCGCTGCCGCCAGGAACGCCGGGCCACGTGACGATCACTCGTTTCCATCCGGGGGCCATGCCCTTTCTGCGGTACCAGCCCGGTGATCTGGCGTCGGCGTCGGCCAAGAAATGCTGCCCCTGCGGACGATCCTGGGGAATGCTCGAATCCATCGCCGGGCGCGCCACCGATACGGTCATCACACCGTCGGGCAATCGAATTATCGGCCATATTTTCAACAAGGCGATCATGTCGCCGGAGATCGATTCGTTCCAGGCGATCCAGAAGGACCGAAGTTCATTGACCCTCCGGCTCTTATTGCTGCCGGGACACACCTATACGCAGGCGCTCGAACATAAGTTGATCGCAAACCTGCACCGCTACGGCGTGGATCTCGATATCCGGATCGAACCGGTAAGCGAGCTGCCCATGCCGCCTAGCGGAAAACATCGTTTCGTCATTTCACAGGTTGCCCCGAATTGAGCACCACCCGCGTCTCGGTGATCGTCCCCTGCCGCAACGAGCGGGCGCATATCCGCGCGTTCCTCGATGGGCTATTGGCGCAGCAACTTGACGGGCATGCCGAATGCGAAATCCTGATCGCTGACGGCATCAGCGACGATGGCACGCGTGACATTCTCCGCGAATACTCGGGACGCTTCTCGCAGGCGCCGTTTTTCGGGTTGCGCGTGATCGATAATCCGCGCCGCCACGTCTCACCCGGGCTCAATCGGGCGATCGCCGAGGCTTCGAGCGAAATCATCGTCCGCATGGATGTGCATTCCGATTACGCGCCCGACTATATCGCGCAGAGCCTCGCGGCGCTCGAGGTGAGTGGAGCGTGGAACGTCGGCGGCCCGGCTTTGACGCGATCGGAAGGCTATGTGCAACGGGCGATCAGCCTGGCGTACGGGTCGCGCTTCGGGTGCGGCGGCGCGCTGTTTCACGATGGCGGCTACGAGGGATGGGTGGATACGGTGACTTACGGCTGCTGGCGCAAGGAAACCCTGGAGCGGCTGGGGATGTTCGATGAGGAATTGGTGCGCAACCAGGATGACGAACTGAATCTGCGCATTCACCGGGCCGGCGGACAGGTCTGGCAGACTCCGAAGATCCGATCCTGGTACAAACCGCGCTCGTCGCTGCGGGCTTTGTTTCGCCAGTATTTTCAATACGGCTACTGGAAGGTGCGGGTGCTGCGCAAACACCGGATTCCGGCGTCACTCCGGCATCTGGTTCCCGGATTGTTCGCCGCTTCTTTGGTTGTTTTCGGCGGATTGGCGCTGGTGTCCCTCGCGGTGCCGCTGCTTGCGCCGGCGCGCTGGATCCTGGCGGGAATCGCCGCTGCCTATCTGGGGGCGGCAATTCTGGCGGCGCTGGCATTGTGCGGCTCGCCATCGCGGTGGAAGTTTGCTCCCTTCCTCCCGGTGGTATTCGCAACCTACCATCTTTCGTACGGGTTCGGTTTCCTCCGAGGGTTGGCCGACCTCTCCTCACGCCGCGGGGCCTCGAATGCCTTGTCGACGCTGAGCCGGTAACCTCCTCAGGGCTCGAACCGGTACCCCACGCCGCGCACCGTCAGCAAATGCCTCGGCTGCGCCGGCTCATCTTCAATATACTTACGCAACCGCGCCACGAAGTTATCGATCGCCCGTGTATCGGTATCCTCATGCACGCCCCAAACTTCTTCGAGTAGCGTTTTCCGCGATACAACGCTCCCTTGATGCTGGATCAAAAAACGAAGGAGCTGCGCTTCCATCAGAGTCAGCCGAAGCGACGAATTCTTCCAGGTTAAATCCAACTTCTCAAAGTCGATACGCCGCCCGGCGAACTCGAATACATCGCCCACCGGCGCCTCGGTCGCCTGATCGCGCTGCCATGCGGTCCGCCGCAGCAAAGCTTTCAACCGCACCAGCAGAATCGATAACTCGAACGGTTTCGAGAGATAGTCGTCGGCTCCCGCCTCGAACCCCTCCATCACATCCTGGCTGCGGCCCCGTGCCGTCAGCATCAGGATTGGCACGAATCGGCGGGCCTCCCGTAGCCGCCGCGCGACCTCGAATCCGTCGATCCCCGGCAACATCACGTCCAGGATCAAAGCGTCAAAGCGGAGCTTCCCCTCGTCGAACAAAGCGAGCCCAGCCTCGCCGGTGTCGACGCAGTCAACGTCGTAGCCTTCCGCCTCCAGGTTGTATCGCAACCCGTCCGCCAGATGGCCTTCATCTTCGACAATCATTATTCGAGCCGTCATCCCTGCTTTCGATCCTTGCCCGGCGCCGGCGGCAGTTGCAACGTGAACGTGCTCCCCATTCCGCTTCCGCCGCTCTCCGCAAACACGCGGCCTTTGTGGCGCTTGGCCACCGCGCTCACGATGAACAAACCAAGCCCGGTCCCTTTTACGCGCGACGCAGCCACATCGCGAATCCGGTGGAACCGTTCGAAGATCGGCTTCAACTCATGGCTCGGAATCCCGATGCCCTGATCCCTCACCCGCACCAGCAACTCGCCCTTCTCCCCCGCCGCCAGTTCCACCAGCACGGTCACCGCTTGCCCGGAATACTTCACCGCGTTGTCGAGCAGATTCAGAATCGCCGACCGCAGATCATCGGGGTCGCCCATCACGATCGCCGCCTCGTTCGCCGGAAGCTGATTCACAAACGTCAGTGATTCATCGGCCAGGCGGTGGCGGGACCGCGCCAACGCCAGGCTCTGCTCAATCGTCTCCGGCAGACTCACCGGCACCGGGTCCGGATGCCGGCCCGACGTCACTTGCCCCGCCTTCAGCACCTGCTCGATCGTGTCGAGCAAACGGTCTGAGTCTTCGAGCATGATGTCATAGAACTGCTGCCGCTTCGCCTCGTCCACCGGACGCGTCTTCAGGGTCTCGAGATACAGCCGGATCGACGCCACCGGCGTCTTCAATTCGTGGGTCACCGAGTTAATGAAATTGTTGTGCAGCTCGTTGCGCCGGATCTCCAGCACCAGGAATGTTGTGTTCAGCACCACGCCAGCGATGATCAACGCAAACAAAATCGCCCCAAGCACCAACTGGACGCCTGCCCGCCAGTTGATCACCACCCAACTCACGTTCATCCCCACCGCAACCAGGACCGTTGCGGTGCCGAGCGCGATGAAGACGGCCTTCCGATGCCGCCGGAGGTTCATTGCTAGCAGTTTACCAAGGGCGGTTTACCGTCTACACCGCGCAGTGCCTTTCTCGATGCTCGCCCATGGGCAAGTTATTCGAGATCCGAAGTGTCGACGGTATACATGTTGATGCGACCGCTTTCCTCGCTGGTGAAGAAAACCTTCGTACCGTCCTTGTTCCAAACGGGCCTCGGCTCGTTCAAATACTTCCGCGCCGGCCAAAAAAGCCCCCAGTTCGTGAACGGAAAGCGCTCGTCGGCGGCGGGCTCCGGCTTCGCCCCGAGCGGGATCGTCACCAGTTGCTTCATCTCGTTCGTCTTCAGGTTGATGATGGCCAGCCCGTTGCCGAAGTCGCCGCCGTAGCAATCCATGAGAATAAGGTGCGGTTTGAGCGGATGGTATGAGGCATGAACGCCAGGCACGTGGTGCTTGTTGAAGAGCGGTTTCTCCCGCTTGGTCGCCACGTCCACTTCCCATACCGCCTGCGTCTTTGTCTCATCGTCGAACCGCATGAACAGGATCGCTTTGCCGTCCGGCCGCCACGCGGGATGATGCAGGTTGTGCGTCAGATACGTAAGTTGCTCGGTCTTGAAGTCGTACACAAACATTTCGACCAGCTTCGGGTAGTCCTCGGCTGTCCGATGCACAATGATCGCTTTCTCTCCGGTGGGGCTGAAACGGTTGTTCGGTAGCTGCGATATTCGGCCAACCGCCAGCGCCTTGTTCGGCGTCAGCGCCAGCGCGCGCTCCACGGTAACCAGCCGCTTGTACTCCGCTTTCCTGGTGTCGTAGACGCCCCACTCCTCCGCCGTTCCGCAGGAAAGCATCCGGTTATCCGGACTGAGGCGGGAACATGGATAGGGCGTATCGATGCAATCCACCTTAGCGGTGTTTGCGTCAACCCGCGTCATGCACTTTCGTTTGTCGGAAACATCCCGGAAGTAGATGTACTGGCCGTTCGGTCCCCAGAACTGATTCACGCCCACATGGTAGTGTCCTGGCAAGCCATCCACCAACTTACGCCGGCCGGTTCCGTCGGCGTTCATTACCCAAAGGGCTCCCGGAAAGCGCCCTCGGGCCGTGAGTTTGTCCACGCCCCGATCGAATTGAAAGAAAGTGATCCGCTTCTCATCCGGCGACCAGGGTGAAATGAAATAGTAGTGGTGCGTCTCGTGATGGGGACTTTGGTAACGCGTGATCGATCGCCCGGTGATGGGGTCTTTGAGAGCGGTGACCCGAAATCCCTCCTGCGCGAGTGCGGTCCCTGGCAGGCAGCACAGCGGGAGAAAAATCGAAATAGTGGTGACTCGCATTCCGGATGGCCCCCTAGAACAGGAACTTCAAGGCAAACTGCACCTTGCGCTGGGTCCGTTGGAGCGTGGCCTCGCTTCCCGAGCTTGTGATCCTCCCCGTTGCGGCCGAACCGAGCGCCGAACCGGGCAAATTGAACTGCGGCGTGTTCGAGATATTGAAGACCTCCGTACGGAACTGCACGGTCTTCCCCTCGGCCACTGCGAAGTTCTTGAAGACGGAGAAGTCGACCGACTTCGTGCCGGGCCCGAAGAGCGTATTGCGGCCACCGTTGCCCCAGAGACGGAATCCTGGATTGCTGAACGCGTCCACGTCGAACCAACGTTCGATGCTCCGCTGGCCGGCGGGAAGAGTACCGTTTCTGAGACGGTCCGCCCAGGACCCTTCGCCGATGTTTAGCGTGTTCGCCGCCGCCGTAACAGTATAGGGGAATCCGGTGTAGAAGGAGCCCGCGGCGTTGATCTGCCAGCCGCCCAGGATCGTGTCGGCAACGGCCCCGGCGTCCGACAAGTGGGCTCTGCCCCGTCCGAACGGAAGCTCGCACTGGAATGTCGCTCGGAGTTGATGGCGTAGATCCTGGTCGGCGTTGCCCTTGTTCAGCGCCAGATTCGTGATCGGCACGTTGGCGATCGTCGCGACCGACGAGTTGATGCTGCCGGAGTCGATGAAATGGCTGTAGGTGTATCCCAACTGGTAGCCAAAGCCGGTGGCGAATCGCCGGCTCGCGCTCACTTGCAATGAGTGGTAGGTGGAATTGCCCGCTGGCTGGAAAATGTTGACCGCGGCGTGTTGAGGCCAACGGCGCCGGCCGTTGACCGCGCCGTCTCCAGGCACGGCCTGATTGTAATTGATCCGTTGATGCAGTCCCGTGCCCTTCGTGCCGACATAAGCGACGGTCAGGACCTGGCCTGCCGGAAGTTCGCGCTCCAAGGCGAAGTTCCATTGCTGCATGTACCCGATGTTGAAGTCGGGGGCGATGCCGGCCCGGACGAGCCCCGGTGCATTCGGATCGGCCACCCGGAGAGGCCCGTCGGAGAGCCCTCGCGCCCGGATGAAATCGTTCTGATTATTGGCGACGAGAGTATTCGCTACGATCGGCGCTTGGCTGGCGAGGCTGTTCCCGATGTCCACGGAAATCGCGGTGTAGTAAACGCCGTACGCTGTACGCATCACCGTTTTCTGTCCGAGGCGATAGGCCAACCCGAGCCGCGGCGCCAGGTTGTTCCTGTCGCCCCTGATCCCCGCGCCGCCCGGAAAGCCGCCTTGACCGATCGGCACCGAGGTTCCGGTGGTGGTATCGAACTGGACCAGCCGGTTGGCGACTTCCGACTGCGGATAACCGTCGGAGAATTCATACCGCAAGCCGAGATTCAGCGTCAGCTTGCGCGTGATCTTCCAGTCGTCCTGCAAAAAAAGTCCCCAATCGGTCCGCCGCAAGCCCACCGTCCCGTTCATCGCCGTCAGACCGATCGATTGCGGCTTGCCGAGGAGGAGATCGGAGACTCCGAAGCCCGTGTAATTGGTCCCGAAGCTAAAGACACCGGCTTGCCGTGCCGCCTGAAGAACGTTGGCGTGCCGCCGAACCACGTCGAGACCGAAGCTGAGGCTATGATTTGCCCGCGTCATCTCCGTGTTATTGCTCAATTGGTAACTGGTGAAGTGCAGGATTGCGGGCACATTGTCCTGGTTGCCGATCGTGGTAAGGCCATTCACGGTGATGGTTGCCAGGCCGCCCGAGAAGTTATCGACGTTCGCGTTGGGGATTCCGAATTTCTCAGAGAGTAGAGGGTCCGCACCTACCGGACGCGCCTCGAGCGGCATATAGGTCGCACCCAGGCGGGTCTGATTCACGGTGGTTGGCGAGAAGATGTGCGTGTAACTGGGGACGAACTGATAGACAGGGTTGTCGGTGAGCTTGCTCGGAGTCGCGACGTCGCCCAGTTCCCGGTGATCCAGGTTGTCGAAATCGCCCTTGGTGTAGCGAACGAAGCCACGCGAGCCGCCGCGGAAGGAGTGGTCCAGCTTTACGGTGTACTGGTTGGAGTCCTGGGTGTCGGAAGGCGAAATAACATAGTTGGCCGCCTGTCCGGGTCCGTCCGGTGCCGGGTAGAAGTTGATGATTTTCTGGCTCGGCGTGCCCGCGAAGCGCGAAATGGGAATAATATTGTTCGGGAATGGAGCATTGGTGAGGGGGTCGCGGATCGAGCCCGCTCTCCGCTCGCTGAAGTCACCATTCCGCATCGCTAAGGTAGGCACGCTGCTGACCCATGTCTTACCCAGCCGCGTCCGGCGGCCTTCGTACGAGAACAGAAAGTAGGAACTCGCGTTCTTGCCTCCAATCGGGCCGCCTATAACGCCACCGAAAAGATTGCGGCGGAGGGGCGGCTTACTGCGGGCGAAAAACTCGCGGGCGTCGAGCTTGTCGTTACGGATGAACTCGAACAGAGAACCGTGGAAGGCATTGGTACCCGACTTATAGCCCACGTTCAGTGTTCCCCCGGACCGCCCATACCGGGCGTCGGGAGCTGACGTCTCCACCCTGTATTGGTCCAACGCCTCCATCTCCGGAAACAAGAGAACTCCCCACCCTTGGTGGTTGTCGTTGTTCTGAATCCCATCCACAAGGTAGTTATTGTCGCCATGGTAGGCGCCGTTCACCGCGCTCGCCGTGTTGCCCCGCGCCTGTATGATGGCGCGATTCAACTTCACCGGCTGCCCGGGCACGGCTCCCGGCGTATACCGCATCAGTTCCGCGAAGTTGCGGTCGTTCACCGGAAGCTCCCGGATCTCCCTTTCGGTGCGGTGTGTGCTGAGCGTGGCCTCTTCTGTCTGCAGCGTCAGCGGAATCTCCTGTACGGTTACTTGCTCGGACACACTGCCCAATTGCAGTCTGAAGTCCAGCGCGAGACGCTCGGCGAGGTTGAGCTGCACTTCCTTGGCGGCCGGCAGGAATCCATCCATTTGGATCGTGATCCGGTAGACACCCGCCGCCAGCGGCGGCGAAACGTAGAGCCCGCGCTCGTTCGTCTTCAGCTCGAGCGCGTAGTTGGTGCCAGTGTTCCGCACGCTGACAGGCGCGCCGGCGATCACGGCTTCAGAGTTGTCAAAAACCGTCCCCG
>JBGSME010000853.1:0-2080 GCA_041740335.1 Bryobacteraceae bacterium
TCTGGTGCGGCTGTTGCAGGCGTCCGGCGCCGATCCCAACCACGCCAATGAGCTGGGCGTGACTGCGCTTGGCGCGGCGGTGCAGACGGGGCGGACCAGAATGATCTACCAGCTACTCGCGTTCGGCGCCCGGGTGAATGAGGCCGACAGTAAGGGACGGACGGCGCTGATCCTCGCGATTGAGCAGAGCCGTGCCGATCTCGTGCGGGTGTTGGTTGAGTCGGCGGCGGATGTGAATCTTCGAGACATTGGAGGCGCATCGCCACTCGAGTATGCGCGGCGGCGGAAGAACAAGGAAGTGATCGAACTTCTGCTACGGCGGGGCGCGCAGCCTTAGCGAGTGGGGAATTGGCTTCGATGGCCGAAACGAAGCCAATCGCGAGGGCGAGTTTTCTTCTTTTTTTTAAATAAGTTGCCGTTGAGACGAACTGGCTTCGGTCCCACATTTTTGACGAATATTTTGTTTTCAAACAACGAGCCGAACTTGTTCGGCCGGGATGATTGTCGCACAGGTTGTCAAGGGTTTCGGGGGGAGTCTGGAGGGAAGTAGTTGAGGGGGCGGGAGTTGGCGATTTGGGAACGTTTGTGACTGATAAAGTTCCCATCAGTCAGGCGCGCACGGACGCCGGGGCGAGGTTGCGGCGGAGGGCGCATGATTGATGGGAACGCGCAGTGAGCGAAACCGCAGCCGAAGCGTATCTGCTATCGGGATTGGAAGTTGGAGTGCGGGGTGCGGCCGAGTAGGGAGTGAGTATGGAAGGTGACTGGACGGCACCAGCGAGGATCGACGGTGACACAAAACGACGTCTTGGGTGTAGCGGGAATGCGAAGCGGAACGTGGAGATCGTGGCGGCAACCGAAGTGAAGAGCTATGCGGCCCCCGGAAAGTACACCAAGGGCTTCCGTTTCGAGAACACCTGGGCCTTGCTCTTCCTGCCGACGATGTTCGTCGTGCCGGCCATCACAACGGCGATTCTGGTGCAAGGCGTCACAAGGATTCTCACGGCAGTCGAAGGCTGGCGGTTGGCGACGATGGTGGCCGCAAGTTTCCTTTTGGGGAACCGGCGTGATGATGTGGGGCAAAGCAATTGACCATATCGCATGGCGCTTGGCTTTTCGCTTCTCATCGGCACGCTGATTCTGGTTGGCTCACTGCTTCCGTTCGCGGTTGACGGCCTACCCCAGAGAGCCGCGTTCGCGGCGATTCTCGCCGTCGTGGGTGGATTGCTCGCCACCGGCTTCAGCTTGGCCAACGCCGTCCGGCCGACCCCGGATTCGCGCCGCCAGCCAGCGGTTGGGTAATCCGGACTGGGTCACGCCAGTAGCGGTGATGCTCCCAATCTTTCTGAGCGGCGGCGTTGTCATGACAATCTACTTCGCGTGGGAGTTGCCGGCCAGGCAGGCGTGGGGGGCGTTTGGCTCTGAGCACTCTGGCCGGAACTTCACCTTGATACTGGCGATGGCTTTCCTTCACTACGCCGCATCCGCCGCGTTCGCCTATTCTGCCTTCCGCATTGGGGCCTTCGGAAACACCGTAGGCTACGCGATCTTCAATACCGCTTCGGTCTTGGTCGCCGTCATTACCGCAATCTGCCGATCGCCCCCGGTTCCTATCGGCCGCGGAATCACCTGGGGCCTTTGCCATAAGGAGACTGACATCGTCGTCGATCCCGCCGTCTACTTCAAGTTCGGTCTTAGCAAACGCCAGCGCGATCGCATGAGGGAGTGGAAGTGAACCTGACGGATAATAGTTTGGAGAATGCGCGCTTCTGGATCGGACTCCCCCCCAACAGCCGGCAACGGAGTCGATGCTCTCGACCACAAACTCAACCTCGTCGCGAGCAATCTTCGCGATGCCACGCCGATCCCCGTTCAAGTAGCCGATGGTCTTCGGAACCTGATCCTCAGTGGCCAACTGCACCCCGGCGACCGCATTGTCGAACTCAAAATCGCACGCCAGTTGGGCATCGGTCAGCCAACGGCGCGCGAAGCGCTATTGATCCTCGAAACCGAAGGGCTCGTCCAGCGCAGCCCTAACCGCGGCTGCACCGTCACTTCGCTCACCGTGAAGCAGATCGAC
>JBGSME010000854.1:0-5748 GCA_041740335.1 Bryobacteraceae bacterium
TGCTCGGCGATGGAAGCGGCGGCGACGCCCGGGGTGTTGGTTACGCAAATTCCGCGGCGGCGGGCTGCTTCGAGATCCACGTTATCCGTGCCGGTTCCCCAGATGGAGATCATACGTAGGGAAGGGCTGGCCGAAAAGACGGCATCGGTGAAGCTGCACGACGAGCGTATGTTCACCACCGCCGCGGCGCCGGCGATTCGCGCGATCAATTCCTGTTCGCCATCTGGCAACTTATTGCAGTAAGTAATTTCGTGCAAGGTGGAGAAGCGTTCCCAAGCGCCGCTGGCCGCCAGCACCGGAGGAGCGTCGTCGGGAACCGCGATCCTCACCGGTACCGCTCCAGCTTCGCCTTGAAACCGGGGCGGTCGACCACGCCGCGATTGACGATTCCGCCAGGCAACTGCCCACGGGATACGGCGAGTACGTTATTGGCCGCTTCGGTTCCGTTGTCGAGCATCAGACGCTCGGTCCACGCCATCGCATGAGGAGCGACGATGCAATTGCCGAGGGAGAAGAGCGGATCGTCGGCGGGAGGCGGCTCCACGGGAAAGACATCGATACCGGCGCCGGCGATCCACTTTTCGCGCAGGGCGCGGACGAGGCCGGCATGTTCCACGATCGGGCCGCGCGCCGTGTTGACAAAGAATGCCGTGGGCTTCATGAGGCGCAAATGCTGTTCTTGCACCAAGCCTTCGGTGCTCTTATTGAGCAGCGTGTTCACCGTAACAAAATCACTCTCGCGGAAGACGGTGTCCATGTCCACCATCTCAATGGCCAGATCGTTCACTTGCTCCTGCGTTACGAAGGGATCGAAGGCGATACGCCGTCCGAAGCCCATCGACTGAGACATCCGAAACATTTCCTGCCCGATGTTACCGCAGCCGATGGATCCTAAGGTTGTACCTTGAATGCTCACGCCAAGGCGGGAGAGGTTACCCCGCCAACCGCCGCCGCGCGCCACGCGGTCCTGCTCGGGAAGGTTTTTGGCAAGCGCAAGAATGAGTGTGAAAATTGCCTCAGCCACGGGGCGGCGCACGGAATTGGGTGTGATCGAGAGGGCAACGTCATGCGATGTGAGGGCTTCGACGTCGATACGGTCATAACCCACGCCCCATCGAGCCACGATGGCCGGACGCACGACGCCGGCGAGGCTCTCCGCCTTCACGTGCATCGCCAACGCGAAGATCGCGTCGAACCGGTTGAGCGATTCCGGGGTGGCCACCAAGCCGGGAAGATCTCCCATTGACTCTACCTCGATGCCGTCCACACCGGCCAAAGTGGCCGACACCACGGCATCCAGACTTTCTTTCGCTTCCGTGTAGTAATCGGGCGATACTCCGATTCGAAATGGCTGTTTCATCGTTTGTAACCTAACCTAGTCCTTAGTTGTCAGCTTTTTCGCCGACGCCAGATAGATGGAATTCAAGATCAACTTAAAGGTTCCGGCCGATTGAGCGCGGAACTGCGGGCGGAAGCCGAACAGTACCACCCGCCCCTTGCCGTAGCGGGCGTCGACCAAGGCGGCCTTCCCGCGAACCGCCTTCTCGCCGGATAGCCAGCCGCTGGCCAGCACCTTTGACGAGGCGTACTTCACCACGGTGCGAATCTCGCGATCTGCCGTGTTGAATTCGTCCAGCAATGTGATGTCCCAAGCTTTGCCGCCGGTTACGTAAGCATGGGCATGCTTTGGCATTCCAAAGGCGATCGGATTCTCGGGATCCACTTCAATTCGCACCAGCGAGCCCGGGCTGTAGTATCCCGACGACGCGCCGTTCGTCGTTTTGATCGCAATAGGGAACAGTTGGGCGGCTAAGTCGGTGGCATCGTCAAAGGCGATCAGGGTGCCGCCTTCGTTGACGAAATCCGCCAGACAGGCAACGCCCCGCGGACCGATGCCACCCGTAAACTCCGGCCGCTGCACGGCCTTCCCTTCCCCGGGCCGATCCCGCCCAGCCGGCTCCCCGGCTCGCGTTCCATGGAGGATCGACGCCATGCTTTGCGACGCCAGGACCACAGCGTCAAAACGCTGCCGGAGATCTCCGCTCACGAAATCTCCGTTCTTCAACAGCGTGTGCGGTACGCGATATTCATCCAGAAGATACTGGGTCCACCCAGTGTCGATGTTAGCTACGTTCGGTTGATACAGAGCTACTCTCGGCGTGCGCAGCTCATAGGCGGCACCGGCGGCCGCATCCATGCGCTCTCCCTTCGAACCCCACCAGACCTGGTTGCCCCGAGCCAGCGCGCCGGCCAACGATAAGAAACTAGCGTTGTGTTTGTGATTAGTGGAATCCGGTATCGCGGCTTCGCTCACCGGCTCCAGTTCGGCTTGAAACCGATCGTCCACGCGATCCACTTGGACACCCATGCTAAAGGGGAGCGTCCACCCAGCCACATCGTAGGGTTTCTTGGTGGGCCCGCTTTCTCCGCTCCGTAACTCCGGATACTTTTGCGGCTCCATCAGATCGACAAGATAGGCCCGGAACGGCTGTCCCGCGGGTAGAACCAAGGAGCCTGCCGGATACTCACGTTCTCCGATACGAAACGGCGACTTCGCTTTCTCCGCACGAACGCCGGAGAGCAGTAACCGGCGCACCATGTCGGAGGCCGCGCCCGGATCCCATTGATCGGCGGGCACCACATAGGCATACGGAGTGCCTTTGGCGCCGGCATCGATCGAGGCCCGTGCCAGTTCCCAGCTCTTATATAGGAAGACCTCGGGCCGTGCGGCCGCCAGGTCGAGAATAGCGAAATCCGCGGTCAACATATAGTCGATGGCATCGCGAACCGACCACTTTCCTCCCTGCCAGGGACGCTGATAGAAAACGGTGGGTTCGGTGGTCGGAATACCGGTGGTAAACCGAGCAGGGAAATCCTGTTTCTTGTAGTAACCGGGCGTTGCATAGGCGTTCAGCGCCGTCTCAGTAAGAATCCCGTGCATGTTGTGGAAAGCCGGCACGGAGCGCATTCCACCGTTCCACCAGGCATCGTAGCCAACGTAGGAAAGGACGCCAGGCTTGTCTTCCCGCGCAAAGCGTTCCTTCATTGCCGCGCCGATCAGATTAATGCCCTCCATCACCGGCGAAGGTATGTTCGGGTTCAGGGGTTCGGCATACGGCGGGACAAAGATACGCGCCGGGAAAGCCGGCGACTGATGCTGGTTATAGACGATCTGAGGAAACCATTCTCTGTAGAGCACGCGCGACACGTGCCTTGTTTCTTCCAGGTTCAGCATGAACCAGTCCCGATTGTTATCGTGGCCGGCGTACTTCTGGTATAAGTGCGGCAGCGGTGCGGATTCGTAGGGCGTTCCGACGTTGCCGCGATACCAGTTCACGATCCAATCGAGGCCGTCAGGATTGATGACCGGTACCTGCATTAAGATTACGCGGTCGCGAATACGCCGTGTCTCGTCGTCCTCGGCGGTTACCATCCGGTAAGCCAGATCGAAGCTGTGCTGAACGGGAGCTACTTCGCTGGCATGCAGCCCGGAGTCGATCCATACGACGGCGCGGCCTTCCCGTGAGAGACGCCGTGCCTCGTCCTGGGTTGCCTCTCCAAGCGCCAGGCGCGCGCTGATTTTGCGCCACCGGTCCAAATGCTGCAGGTTCTCAGCCGACGACAGGAACGCAACCAACATCGGCTTGCCGTTCGACGACTTACCGAACTCCACCAGTTTGATGCGATCGGAGGAAGCGGCGAGCTTCTTGAAATATCCGGTCACTTCGGCGTAGCCCGCCAGTTTGAAATCGTCACCGGGGCGAAAGCCAAGATGCCCGGCGGGATCGGGCACTGCCGCAGCTATCGGTACTGCAACAGAGAGCAACGCTACGACGATTTTGACCACAATGGCACAATGATACTATGAGCAACTCGCTTCAGCCTTTTCGTGTCGGGCTGATCCAAATGACATGTTCACCCGATCCGCGGGAGAACCTCGAAAAAGCAGTGGCCCGCACCCGCGAAGCCGCGGCGGCAGGAGCCCAGATCGTGTGCCTGCAGGAACTGTTCCGGTCGCAATACTTTTGCCGCGAGGAGGACCCCGGCCTGTTTGACCTTGCGGAAACGATCCCTGGCCCGTCTACCTCCGCCCTGGCGCCGATCGCAAAAGAGCACAACATCGTGATTGTGGTTCCGGTGTTTGAAAAACGCGCCACGGGACTGTATCACAATAGCGCCGCCATCATCGACGCAGACGGTTCCATGCTTGGGATCTATCGCAAGATGCACATCCCGGACGACCCGTTGTTCTACGAGAAATTTTACTTTACGCCCGGCGATCTTGGGTTTCGCAATTTCGACACGCGATACGGGCGGATCGCCGTTCTGATCTGTTGGGACCAGTGGTATCCGGAAGGCGCTCGATTGGCCTCAATGGGCGGCGCGCAAATTTTGTTTTACCCTACCGCGATCGGCTGGCACCCCTCCGAAAAGGAGCAGTTTGGCGCGCCGCAGCGCGACGCATGGCGCACGATTCAGCGCGCCCACTCGATCGCCAACGGCATCTACGTCGCAGCACCGAACCGCGTTGGGTACGAGGGGCCGCCGCCATCGGATAGCGCCAAATCCGGCATCGAGTTTTGGGGATCGTCATTCGTGTCGGACCCTTTCGGCGTGCTGATTGCGGACGCCGGGACGAGCGGCGAAGAGATCCTGATCGCGGAGTGCGATCCGGCACGCTCCGAGGAGGTCCGGCGCAACTGGCCTTTCCTGCGTGACCGCCGTATTGATGCGTATGGACCGATTGTGAACCGATGGCTCGAGTAAGGCCGGCTCCTCCACTTCGAATGCCGGCGGAGTGGGAACCCCACGAGGCCACGTGGATCGCCTGGCCCCACGAGGAAAGCGATTGGCCCGGCAAGTTCGCGACCGTGGCGTGGGTTTACGGCGATATTGCGCGCCATCTCTCGCAATTAGAACGAGTGCGAGTGCTGGTGCGGGATTCCACCGAACGTGAACGCGTCCGCGAAGTATTCGCACATTCCGGAGCGCGCATGGATCGCGTGGACGTTTATCTGCGGCGCACGAATCGCTCATGGTGCCGCGACTACGGGCCAATCTGGGTCCGCGACAGCGATGGTTCGCTTCGAATCACGAACTGGAAGTTCAACGCCTGGGCGAAGTATCCGAATTGGCGGCTTGATAACGGGGTGCCGGAATTTATTGCGCGGAAGCTAGGCTTTGAACAGATGGAACCCGGCATCGTGCTTGAGGGCGGCAGCATCGACGTAAATGGCAGCGGCGTGCTGCTTACCACCGAAGAGTGCCTGCTGAGCCCGATTCAGGCGCGGAATCCGGGGCTTTCGCGGCAGGAACTGGAAGAGAACTTCGCGCGCTATCTTGGCATCGATCGGGTGGTCTGGCTGAAGCGCGGCATCGCCGGCGACGACACGCACGGCCATGTCGACGACCTGGCCCGGTTTGTAAGCGCGGATACGATCGTCACGGTTGTGGAGAAGAATCCCAACGACGAAAACTTTGAAGCTCTGGCCGAGAACTGGAAACTGCTGAAGCGGACAGGCTTCCGTATCGTCTCGCTCCCGATGCCGGAGCCGGTGTGGTTCGACGGCCAACGCCTGCCGGCCAGTTATGCGAATTTCTATATAGCCAATGGTGTTGTTCTTGTACCAACGTTCAACGATCCGAACGACCGAGTGGCGTTGAGTACATTGCAGAAACTGTTCCCTGGAAGAAGCGTGATCGGCATCCATTGCCTGGACCTCGTGCTCGGGCTAGGGACGCTGCACT
>JBGSME010000855.1:0-4531 GCA_041740335.1 Bryobacteraceae bacterium
TCGGGCCGGCGCTCGAAGCCCGACATCGCGACGTCATCCACCACAAAGGACTTCACCAGTTTGCCGTCGACCCAGAAGTCCATCTGGCCAGGGTCAGACGCGTCCGGGCGATTCCCTGCACCGATGATCTCAAAGACATACTCGCCTTCAACAGGGGCGCGCCAAGTCATATGAAACGAGCCGGGCTGGGAAAGCCCCGTGGTGTCGTAATCGGTCATGGTGAAGAAGGGCGGCGCGGTCAATTTCACTGGGTTGGTGACTTCCATGCGGCGTGGGACGGGCACTTCATAGCGGTGCGTCATGGGCTTCGGATTCAACCCGAACAGCGCCGCGCGGGCGATTCGTTCGGCGGCGGCGAGTTGTTTCTCCATCAGCAAGGGCGACACGGTGAGAGCGTCGGCGATGTTGTCGAACCCGTAGGCCGAGTCGTCTTGTGGGAAATCGTTGGCCGGCAGAAGGTCGAGGCCGAGCAAGTCTCTGACGGTGTTGTTGTACTCGGCGCGATTGAGGCGGCGCGCGGCGAAGTGAGTCCGGGGGCCTGCTTGGTTGATGCGCGACTGGATCCATGCCACGACGCGGGCAGTTTCGATGGGATCTGGGCGGCCGATCGCCACCGACGCAGGCGGCATCTCGCCGGCGTCAATCCGGCGGGAAATTTTCTCCCAGCGTTCGCGATCGCCATCGACGGACACGGCGGTTCGAAAGGCTTCGAGATTGAGGTTCCCGGCGGAGGCGGCGGCGGAGTGGCATCGGTTGCAGTGGCGGGTGAGAAAGGGAAGGACGGCGGATTCAAAGGTTGTCTGCGCGGCAGCACACCACGGGAGGAACACGAGCAGGGATATTACGAAGTCGCGTCGCACTGACAGTAATTTTAGTTGATTGGGCCGTGGAGAGCGCGCAGGGGCCAATGCGGGGATACTTGGCGCAGGGTCCGCAAGCAGCTACGTTTGGGGACTCGGGCAAAACGGACTCGCACCTGCGATGCCTTTGCGCTACTGGGGCTCGCGTCCGAGGATGCTCAACACCTCGCTGCCGCCAAACTTGGTCTTGGAGACGGTCACCCCGAGCAGGCGGAAGCCCTTCGAGCCTGCTTCGTTGAGCTCCTTCTCCATGGTGGATGTTCGCGTGGTGGCGAGTAGCAGAAACTCGCGGCGCCCCGGAGAACCTTCGGCGTCCCGCTCCATGATGACTGCCACTTCCCGGCCGCCGAAGGCCGACTGGAACACGGTCTGACCGAGATATTCGAAGCCTTGATCACCGGCTGCCTGCATTTCCTTTTGCATTGTGGATGTTTTTGAGGTAGCGAGCAGTAAGTACCGTTTGTGGCCGCCGGCGGTTTGGCTGGCGGCTTTGCGCATCACCACCACCACTTCGTTTCCGCCCAAGGATGTTTCGCCGCCCATCACGCCGCCGAAGACGAATCCGGATTGGGCGGCTTCGTTCATTTCCTTTTCCATGGTGGATGTCTTGGAGGTGGCGAGGAGTTTGTAGTCGAAACTTGGATCGGCGGCGAGAGCGGCAGCCGCGAGGATCCATACGCCGCCTGTGAGCGCGAGGCTGGATCGGAGAGTTGAAGTCATGCCTCCAGTTTATCCGGGAAGCGGGAGGGTCCGACTCGCATGGCTGGAGGTTTTCTGCAACCATCCGGTAAAAGACTCGACAACTGGGGACACGTAGCGGCGTTCCAGGCGCACGTAGCCGACCCGCCGCATCGCCTTTGGTTCGATGGGAATCAACCGGCAGCCTGTGGCGCCGCGCCGCGCCATTTCCGGGACCAGACTGACGCCGAAGCCGGCGCGGATCAGTTCAAAGATGCTCGCGAGCTGGTCGGCTTCGAAGTGCGCGTCGAACCGGGCCCGAGAGCGGCCGCAAATCGTCAGGGTTTCGTCGCGCAGACAATGGCCTTCCCTAAGGATCAGCAACCGCTCGGCGGAGACTCTGCGGAGTTGTACCTTTTCCGTGTTGGCGAGGGCATGAAAATCAGGCACGGCCAGACGGATCGGCTCCCGAAAGAGTTCCCGCCTTACTAAGTGATTGCCCTCCACGGGAAGGCTGAGGATGCCAATGTCGATCACTCCGTCCTCAATCTGCTTGATGAGTTCCGCGGTGGGCAACTCGCGCAGGTGCAGGTCAATGTCAGGGAATCGGCGGACGAATTCGCGAAGGCGCGGAGCCAAGAAGTAGGGCATGATCGATGGAATCACGCCGACGCGCAGCACGCCTCCGGTCTCGGTCCGAATGGTTTCGAGGTAGCGTGGCAGCGCAGCGGCGTCCTGGAGCATGGCCTGTGCTCTCGGCAGGAGGGCCTCGCCGGCGGGAGTGAGTTCAATTCGCCGGGCCAATCGCTCAAACAGCACCGATGTCAGGCCGTGCTCCAGTTTGGCAATCTGTTCGGATAGAGACGACTGGGCAACGCCTATTTCGTCAGCCGCTTTCGTAAAGCTTTTGAGCCGCGCCACGGCACAGAAACACTCCAGTTGGCGCAGGTCAAACTTCCAACTTCTTTCATCCATAGGAGAATCCGATCACTCGTATAGTCTCAATTGGATTGACCGATGTCAATCTGCCCCGTACTCTGGAGGTGAAGGTGCAGTTTTCGAATTGAATCGAGTTACTGATTGATAGTTGAGGATCCTATGAAAAAGAAACTGAATACGATGCTGGCCGTTTTCGCGGCCGCAGCGATATCCCTGGCAGTGACGGATTCCATCCGTGCACAGCAGCCGATGCCGAACCAGTTCTGGTGGCCCGAGAAGCTTGACCTCTCGCCGCTTCGGCAGCACTCCGTCGAGTCCAATCCGCTGGGCAAAGATTTTAACTACGCGAAGGCGTTTGGAAGCCTTGACATCAAGGCAGTGAAGCAGGACATCCAGAAAACGCTTACTACGTCACAGCCGTGGTGGCCGGCCGATTACGGAAATTACGGACCATTCTTCATCCGGATGGCCTGGCACAGCGCTGGTACGTATCGCACGCTGGACGGGCGGGGCGGCTCCGATGGAGGCCAGCAGCGGTTCGATCCGCTCAACAGTTGGCCCGACAACGCCAATCTCGACAAGGCCCGGCGCCTACTGTGGCCGGTTAAGCAGAAGTACGGCCAGAAGCTATCGTGGGGCGATCTGATGGTGCTGGCCGGCAATGTCTCGCTGGAATCGATGGGTTTCAAGACATTCGGATTCGCCGGCGGCCGCGCCGACGATTGGGAGCCGGAACTCGTCTATTGGGGTCCTGAGAAAAAGTTCCTCGACGATAAACGTTACAGCGGCAATCGCAAGCTGGAGAGGCCACTGGCGGCGGTACAGATGGGGCTGATCTATGTGAATCCCGAGGGCCCGAACGGCAATCCCGACCCGTTGGCAGCGGCGCAGGACATTCGCGAAACCTTCGGCCGCATGGCCATGAACGATGAAGAAACCCTGGCGCTCATCGCCGGTGGGCACACCTTCGGCAAGGCGCACGGGGCACATGCACCGGATAAGTGCGTGGGCGCGGAACCGGCCGCCGCCGGCGTCGAGAAGCAAGGTCTCGGCTGGGAAAACACTTGCGGCAAAGGCAACGCCGGTGACACGGTGACCAGTGGACTGGAAGGCGCGTGGTCGGCCACGCCCGTCAAGTGGTCCTCGCAGTACCTGGACAACCTCTTCTCTTACGAATGGGTGCAGACCAAGAGCCCGGGGGGCGCGACCCAGTGGATGCCCGCCGAAAATCAAGGATCGACTCTGGTCCCGGACGCGCACGATCCATCGAAGCGCCATGCGCCGATGATGTTCACCACCGACATCGCGTTGAAGGTGGACCCCAGCTACCGGGCGATCGCCATGCGCTTCCGCGAGAATCCGGAAGAATTCCGCCTGGCGTTTGCGAAGGCTTGGTTCAAGCTGACCCATCGCGACATGGGCCCACGGGCTCGCTATATCGGTTCCGAAGTCCCGAAAGAGGAGATGATCTGGCAGGATCCGCTGCCCCGTGCCGATTACAAACCGGTCGACGCCAAGGACATTGCGGCGTTGAAAGCGAAGGCGCTGGCGTCGGGCCTCACGGTTCCTGAATTGGTGCGAACGGCTTGGGCGTCGGCTGCTTCGTTCCGCGGCACTGACATGCGGGGCGGCGCCAACGGGGCGCGCATCCGGCTGGCTCCGCAGAAGGATTGGGAGGCCAACAATCCGGCGGAAATGGCGAAAGTGTTGGGTCGGCTGGAGAGCATCCAGCAGGAGTTCAACGGCGCACGATCCGGCGGGAAGAAGGTTTCCCTCGCCGATCTGATCGTGCTGGGCGGCACGGCCGCGATCGAGAAGGCGGCCAAGGATGCGGGCCACACCGTGCAGGGGCCCTTCACTCCCGGGCGCACGGACGCGTCACAAGCGCAGACCGACGTAGCGTCGTTCGCCGTGCTGGAACCGGCCGCGGACGGTTTCCGCAACTACTACCGCGCCGGCCAGAGCCGATCGCCGGCGGAAATGTTGGTGGAGCGGGCCAACCTGCTCAAGCTGACGGTTCCTGAGATGACGGTTCTGGTTGGCGGACTGCGGGC
>JBGSME010000856.1:0-2465 GCA_041740335.1 Bryobacteraceae bacterium
CTGCGCCAGCGGCGGGACCGCAACAAGCTCGCCGCTCGCGGTATCGCCGCGAACGCTATCGACGTATTGCATAAGGAGTTGTTTACTTCGAGCTAAGGACAGTGCGTTTAGATGCCGCCGGGCAGTGTGAACGCGACGTACTCTTCGCCGGAGCGCGTCTGCGGAATCCCGCCGCCCCCGGCAGCAATCACCACATACTGCTTCCCGTTCACGGCGTAGACGGAAGGCGTGGCGTAGCCGCCCGCCTTCAGCTTCGTTTCCCAAAGGACGCGACCGGTATCGATATCGAAAGCGCGGAACTTCTCGTCCCGAGTGGCGGCGATGAACACCAGGCCGCCGGCGGTGATCACGGAGCCTCCGGCGTTTTCGGTACCGGTTCGGGGAACGCCTAGCGCGGTCAATTCGTCATATTCCCCAAGCGGGACCTGCCATGCCACTTTCTCCTCATTGAGGTCCATCGCCGTCAACTTGCCCCAGGGCGGTTTGATCGCGGGATAGCCGTCGTTGTCGACAAACCGGTTGAACCCCATAAATCCAAACTTATACTTGGCCCAAAAGCGACCGTCGTACATTTTCAGAAGAAACGGGACATCATTGGTGTTGGCAATCAGGTGGGCGCGCACCGGATCGAACGATGCGCCGCTCCAGTTGGAGCCACCGTGGAATCCAGGCGTGACGATGGTGGTTTGCTTGCTGGGCGGCGAGTAGATGGACGCGGACTTGGCTTCGCGAAATTGCCGCAGCGCGAACGCATGGGCTTCCGGGGTGCGGTTGGTAAGTTCATCCTCGGTGATTTGCTGACGGGCAAGCGGAGGAGGCCAAACAGGAAACGGCTGTGTGGGCCAAGCCTGTTCGCCGGGCATCTCCGACGCCGGCACGGGACGTTCCTCAATGGGGATCAGCGGCTTTCCGGTTTCGCGGTCAAAAACGTAGACCATTCCGTTCTTGCCGAGTTGGACGGCGGCATCCACGCTTTTGCCGCCGCGCCGCAGCGTCACCAGCGCCGGAGCGCCGGGAAGATCGTAGTCCCAGAGGTCGTGATGAACGATCTGGTAGTGCCACAGCAGTTTGCCTGTGGCGGCGTTGAGCGCCAGCACCGAATCGCCGAACAGATTGGCGCCGATGCGATCTCCGCCGTAGAGATCAAAGGTGGGCGAACCGGTGGATGCGAACACGATCCCGCGCCGTTCATCGAGAGACAACCCGCCCCAGGCGTTCGCGCCGCCGGTGGATTTCCATGCATCGGGCGGCCATGTTTCATAGCCGGGTTCGCCGGGTCTGGGGATGGTGTGGAAGGTCCATCGCTCCCTGCCGGTGTGAATATCGAACGCGCGGATATCGCCGGGAGCGGCGGACTTGGGGCCCTCCCCGACCTTAAAGCCGAGTATGATGACGTCGCCGTAAATCACGCCGGGCGATGTGACTGTGTACATGAGCCCCGATACGTCCCGGGCCACTCCCCGTGTGAGATCCACCGAGCCATCGGCGCCGAATCCCTTCACCGGCGTTCCCGTGCGCGCGTCGAGCGACACCAGGCGGTGTCCGCCGGCGAAGAAGATGCGCTTATCGGCGCCGTTCTCCCAATAGGTGAGCCCACGGTTCGGGCCTAGCCGCCGCTCCTCGCTCATTGGATTGGGGAACAATGAAAACGGTGAGTTGTAAAGGAACAGCGCCACCACGGCCAACATCGGGTACTGCGGCCGCATCGCCCAGAGCTTTCGCGACGGCAACAGACGCAGGCCGAGGGCCGCGATCGCCAGCAAGGCCACAAGCAGCCCGGCGCGCAGCCAGGAGATGGACGTGAGTTGTGGGGGAAACGGATTGTGGGTCCAAATCTCTTTGCCGGTGGCCGCATCGACGGCCAGGATTTCCAGAAGGGGGGATGTCATGTACATGACACCGTCGACGATCAGCGGGTTGCACTGAATGGTAGTCTTCAGTTCGTCGCTGTTGTTGCCGGTTTTGTAGACCCAGGCGACGCGGAGATCTTTCACGTTGGCGCGGTTGATCTGATCGAGCGGAGCGTATCTGGTTCCCTCCGAATCCTTGAGATAGTGGCGCCAATCGGAAGGCGGGTCCGCGGCGAAAGCCGGCGCCAGGATGGCAGCGGCAATCAGAATTCCGGTTCCAAATTTTGTCATGATTTTGACGAACCAAGTGCGGGCGCGCCCCTAAATGAGTGGGCGCAACGCTTCCAACGCGAGAGCGCCTTCGAAGCGGTTGGCGTCCTCAACCAGGGAGAAATTCGTGTCGGCCGAATCGTTGAAGCGGCAGCGCCGGACGTTGCAGAAGCCCTGAGATTCGAGTGCAGCCTGCATCGAGGACTGATCCCACATCCACAAGTGAGCGGAACTGTTGAACATCGAGTGGATGATGCCTTTCAGGCCACGCGGGCGGTCCCTGCGCCCAAGCGCGGTGGCTTCCATGAACAGAGCCGCGGCGCGGGGGGAATGCGCGCGGACCAG
>JBGSME010000857.1:0-4594 GCA_041740335.1 Bryobacteraceae bacterium
CGGCGAGGCCGCCGCTGCCGTTCAAATGCTTCCAGCAACCGGCGCTCCAGGGCAGGCCCGGGAGACTCATCGGCCATCTCCTCTGCAACCGCCGCCAGTGCCGCCATCACCATTCGCTGCTCCTCGAGGTATCGCGCACACCCGGCGCAACTGCGCGCATGCTCGGCGGCCCCGGGTTCTTGCTGCCCGCGTCTGGCGTCGACAACAGATTTCTTGAACTCGTCGCAATTCATCGTTAATGGATCCCTTCCGAATTCTTTCCGGCGCCCGCCTGAAGCGGAGCAAGTCTTACCGCCAGCAACTGGCGCGCCCTATGCAGACGCGATCGAACCGTACCCACCGGACACGAGAGCACTGCCGCTGCCGCTGCGTAGTCCATCTCCTCGAGATCGCAGAGGACGACTACTTCCCGGTAGTTCGCCGGCAATGCCAAGACCGCGCGCCGCACCGCCGATCGAGTCTCGGCCGCCTGAACGGCTACCTCTATCGACCCCGCAGCAGAAATCGCACTTCCACGGCCGTCGATCTCCTCAAGCCCACCATGGCTCCGTTCCCGCTCAAGCAGCCGCAGAACCTTGTTCCGGGCCACGCCCAGCAGCCACCCCGCCAACGATCCGAGCGCTGGATCGAATCGGCCGCGCAAATTGAGCAACGCCAGGAATGTCTCCTGGGTCGCCTCTTCTGCCAGAGCGACCGATCCACACATCGCCAACCCATACCGGTAAACTCGTTTCGAGTGCAGACCGTACAAGGCCGTCCACGCCTCGGAATCGCCTTCCGAAGCTGCGGCGAGCAGGGAACAATCCGCGTCACTCATCGTTCTTCTGCGTCACTCATCGTTCTTCTATAGATACATTCCCGATAAAGTGTCCCAGGGTTCCAGGATCTCACCCGAAGTCCGGCTTTCGGTACCGTGACCTTTTTGGAACGATACCGGTACTCTTTACCCAGCCCACGCCCGCCGGGCCAGATTCGATCTGCCATAATTCTTGCGTGAAGCAGATGAACAAAAAAGCCACGAACCCCAGTCGATTCCTAACTCTACTAGTTCTCGCGGGCCTTGGGTCTTCCGTCGTCCTCGTGGTGTGGAACTGCCTTCTCGCGGCTCAACTCCTGGAACCGCGCCGCCCTGGGCCTACCCACATAGCGGAACAGTTGACCGCGCTTGCGGCCGAAATCGAAGCCTCAGCGAGCTCCCGCCGTTCCCCGGTGGCCGACCTCGATGCCAAACGGAAACAGGCCGCCGACGATGCGTCCGACCTTTGCAGAATTCGAGACGAGGCCAATCCGCTGTTCGCTCAGATGGCCGTTCTTCCCGGCGCTGGGGCAGTCGCCGAGGCTACCGAAGCGCTTGACCGAGGCTGCGCCTACCGCGGGCAGTTCGGATACCCAACCGATTTCGCATCCTTTCGAGCTCTTCGCGACGCACTCTCGGCACGTCGGGCGGAATCATTGGCGGCTGTCGAGATTGCTGCGGCCCGGCTCCGCTCAAGCGGCAGCCAGACAACCGATCTCCGCCATCACCTCTCCAACGTTGTGTTCGCGATTCTTGCCGGCCTCGCCTGCGCTGTCGCCCTAACCGCCGCCCTTCTGAGCTTCTACAAGCCTGCCGAGTCGCCCTCGACACGCATCGACTACGTACCCTCCTGGCCCGCGGCGTCGCACGGCGACAGAGAAACCATACTCAGCCAAGCTCAAACCTTTGCCACCGAATTGACCATCATCGGCGGATACAACCAAATGCTGCTGGCCGCGCTGCCGCACGATCACCCCAACCGCAAAGACCTTGAGGAAACAAGCCTTGCCGTAGCTCGCGCCGAGGACACCGTCCAACATATGGTTATGGGAATGAGACCGGCGACAGCCCTTGAGGTAGAGGGTAGATAGATGACGGAACCAGAAATGGAGCGGGAGACGGGATTCGAACCCGCGACATCAACCTTGGCAAGGTTGCACTCTACCAGCTGAGTTACTCCCGCTTTGCCAAGATTCTCTCATTGTGGCCTGAACAGCCCATAGTTGTCAAATAGACCGATAAACGTCTTATTTATCAACGTGTTGCGAATACGATAATCTGGTGATTGATCTCCGTGTAATCTGTGTTACACTAAACCCCGCAGGTCGAGAACGATTGACCCACAATCGTTTGACAGCCCATCGGAGCCCTAAAACAAGACATCTAGATCCTCATTTTCCACAAGCCTGTGGAAAACATGTGGGAATCTTTTGTTCTTTCGTTCGGAGGCTGCTTTAGATTCAACGGGTGTCATACCCCTACGCGGAGAATGCCTGATCATGGACGCTTGGGAAGAAATCAAGAAGAGCCTCGGAGAACGGCTCACGCTCGAAACATTTCAGAATTGGTTTGCGGAAACCACCCTTTTAGGAGTCAACAACGGAGAACTGTTAGTCGGAGTCCCCAACTCGGAAACCAGGGACTGGATTGAGAGTGAGCACGCCCACCAGGTACTTTCTGCAAGCCACAACCTCGGCCACGAATACAGCAAGATCGTCTACGTCGTCTCAACGGCGCGCCCCAACGGACACAATACCAATGGAGGCAGCACCAACGGAAGCATCCGCCCGTCAAGCGCTGTTGAAAGCGGTTCCGCCCCAATGCCGGAAGCCATTTTCGGACCGCGCAGTGAACCCATTAACCCGCGCAACAACTTCGGATCTTTCGTTGTTGGAAGCTGCAACCAGTTCGCCCACGCCGCGGCGCTGGCAGTCGCCGATCAACCCGCGCGGCGCTACAATCCGCTCTTTATCTACGGCGGATCGGGACTTGGAAAAACCCATCTCATCCAGGCGATCGGACGCTCCCTCACCGATCAGTACCAGGCCACGCGCGTAGTCTACACAACTGGTGAGCGGTTCATGAACCAGTTGATTTATTGCATCCGCCACGATGCGATGCCCAATTTCCACCGCTACTACCGGTCTGCGGACATTCTACTAGTTGACGACGTCCATGTCTTCGCCGGAAAGGAACGCACGCAGGAAGAGTTCTTTCATACCTTCAACGAACTCTACGACCACCAGAAGCAGATTGTTCTCACCAGCGATTCTCCTCCAAAAGACACCAAGGGTCTGGTCGACCGCCTGCGCACTCGATTCGAATGGGGCCTGATGGTCGATATTCAAGCACCGGATCTCGAGACGAAACTGGCCATCCTCGACAAGAAAGCCGAAGCGGAGGGAATTCACCTCCCCGATGATGTCAGGGTGTTTCTGGCAACCCGGATCCGTTCGAACGTCCGAGAGCTCGAAGGAGCACTCATCGGCCTCATGGCGGCCTCGGAAGTAACCCAGTCCGCGATTACCATCGACATGGCCCGCCAGGCCTTCCGCAACATGGCTGTCTCGGTGGAGCGCAAAGTGACCAACGAGTCGATCATCAAGCGCGTGGGTGAGCACTTCAACCTCACGCCGGCGCAGATGAAATCGAAGACCAACCAGCGGCAGATCGCCTTTCCGCGCCAGATCGCCATGGCCATATCCAAAGAGATCACCAGTTGTTCCTTGCCTGAAATCGGCCGCGCCTACGGCGGAAAACATCACACCACGGTTCTGCACTCAGTCACCAAAATTGAACGCCTCCGGCAGACCGATCCGGAATTGAACAAGCTCATCCAGAGCCTAATCGATTCACTGCAATGAGCTTCCGCTTCTTATCCACATCATCCTCCGGTATCGCCAGTGGATCGTCTGTGTACGGATCGGGCCACCCTGAGTGGTCCACTGTCGGCAACTTCTGTTTCCACAGCCTTCCCGTTACAGCAAGCCTTTGGATTTTGTATAATTTAGGTAGCTTATCAACACTTCCACAGCCCCTATGAATCCTGTCTTATACACATCTCAAACATATTCTCCATACAGGAATCATCCGGGCCGTCGTTAGCGGAGACATCCCCGAGGAATTGGAACGTTCATGGAATTCACGGTTTCGAAATCCGATCTGGTTCGCGAACTAGCCCTTACGCAGGGGGTTGTCGAAAAGCGCACAACGATACCGATCCTCAGCAATCTGCTCATCGAGGCCACGCAGGACCGCGTTCAATTCACAGCCACCGATCTTGAACTGGCAGTCCGCTGTGGCTGCGCCGCCACCGTGAAGAAGACCGGTTCCGGAACGATTCCCGCCAAACGGTTCCTGGACTATGTGCGGCTGTTGCCGGATTCGGATATCCAGATCAAGTTCGGCGACAACCAGTGGGTATCGATCGTCTGCGGCCGTTCTCGAACGCGTATCGCCGGGATGTCGCGGGAAAGCTATCCAGAGCTTCCGCAGATGGGCGATCGCCTCGCGGAAATCCCGGCAACGCAATTCGCCAGCATGATCCAGCAGACGATCTTCTCCATTTCGGCTGAAGAATCACGGTTCACGCTCAACGGCGGTCTGTTGCTGCTCAAGCCGGAGTCTTTGGTGATGGTTGCCACCGACGGGCATCGCCTCGCGTTGGTGGAGCGCCCGATGACGCTCGGGCCCGGAGCTTCCTACCGCGCGCTGCTGCCCCGCAAGGCGATGACCGAGCTTCTCAAGCTCGCCGCGGACGCAGCCGAAGGCGCGGCCTTCCAATTCGGCGCAACCGAC
>JBGSME010000858.1:0-4775 GCA_041740335.1 Bryobacteraceae bacterium
GAGGTTCTGCATGACGATAGCTTCAAACAGCGAGGCCATCATCTCGTCGGCGGGGACGCCGGACTTCTGCAAGCCGTTGATGTCGGTTTCGGCGAAGACGCCGCACTTGCCGGCGACGGGATGGAGCTTTAAGCCGACATAGCCCATGTTGCAGAGCTCTTCGGTGGGGATGCGAAGCTTGGCGTTGATTTTGTCGATGACCGCGCCGGTGCCGCCAGCGCACTTATCGTTCATCGAGGGGAGTTTCTTTTTACGGCCGGTTTCGGGGTCTTCCTTGAAGATGATGATCTTGGCGTCCTGGCCGCCGAGTTCGACGACGGAGCCGCACTTGGGGTAGAGCTTTTCGACCGCCATGGAGACGGCGTTCACTTCCTGAACGAATTTGGCGCCGATCATGCGACCGATGCCGGACCCTCCGGAACCGGTAACGAAGACGCGGCAATTTTCCTTTTTGAAATCGGGGATCTCCGACTCGAAGCGTTTGAGGAACTCAATGGTCTTTTCGGGTTGCTTGGTGTCATGGCGCTGGTAGTCCTCCCAAAGCACCTGGTCGGTGGCGGGGTCGACGACGACGGCTTTGACTGTGGTGGACCCGATGTCCAGTCCGATCATCAATTGGCGTTCCAAAAGTTTGCCTCTCCTATCAAGGTTACAGCGGATCGTGAGCGAGGAATGGGCAGGCATGAAGCCTGCCCGGGATTGTTATTGAGCAGCGAGGGCGAGCTTCGGCGACCACTTCTCGGCCTTGGCGCGTTCGGCGATGTGGCGCGCAAAGTTGGCGGCAGTCCCGACGGTTCCCTTGAAGTGGGGAACCTGATACATCGCCTTGCGGGTTTCCGGGTGCTCGTCGACGAACATTTGCAGCTCTTCGAGGGTCATCCCGATTTCTTCCAGGGTTTCGGCGAACTCGCGCTTGGCCTTGCCCTTGGCTTCGCCGAGAGCCATTTGGACGCGGGAGTGGGCGTTGACTTCGCCTTCGCCGGAGGTTTCGATGGGGAGATAGATGATCTCCTTGAAGTGAGAGACGACAGCGGCTTGCGCACCGTCGGACTGGGTGGAGGGCATGCAGCCGAACGGTTTCACGCTGAGGACCATGTGGGCAAGGTCCTTGTTCGAATAGTAAATATTCTTGGCGACCTCAAGGTGGCCTTCTCCGCCGCCGGCGCGTGAGTTATAGAACGGGTGGCCGATGCGCTGGAGTTCGTATTGATCGGCGAGATGGTGGCCGATACCGCCGAGGGCGTCGACGAGGCGGTGATACTCGCGTTTGAAGATGGCTTCGGCGATTTTGAGCTTGGCCACTTTGTTGCGGTAGTTCCACTCGATTTTGGCGCGCTTGCCCAACTGCCAGATGGGGGGCAGAACGGCGCCTTCGTCGAGGCCTTTCATATCTTTGTAGCGCTGGATGACCTGATGAATCATGTAGGTGATCCAGGTACCGACCGGCTCCACCATCACCTGAGCGCCTTCGCGCTCGAGGAATTTGAACATATTGAAGTTGCCGTCGCCTTCCGTGGTCTGGGCCCAGAATTCACCGGTGATTTTGACGATGGGCTTGACACGGAGACGGTCGACCTCGACTTCGTCGTACATGGCGCGGCACTTTTCGAGCGACGTGGTGAGGTCGTCACCGGAGATCTGGTTAACGAACTTGCCGAGGTATTCGGCTGTGTCTTTGAAACCGCCAAAGAAACCGCCGAGCTTCTCTTCCAACTGCCAGGGCTTCTTGGTGGCGAAGACCTCGTGCATGTAGTCCATGATCCGATCGAGGGTTTCGTCGGTCTGGCCAGGGTTGACCTCAAAGGGGCGAAGGAGGAAGCCGACTTCGTTGATGACGTCGCCGGTGTTGAGGGAGTTGAGAATGCCCAGGAAGAAGTCGAGGTTCATCTCGAGGCCAGCTTCGCAATCGGACTGCGAGAGTCCGCCGGACTGCTGGAAGAGAAGAACGCGGAAGCCGTCGAATCCGGCGTTGCGGAGGGCGAGGCGGTATTCGGCTTCGTACATGCCGAAGCGGCAGGGTCCGCAGGCGCCGGCGGTGAAGAAGACGTAGCGGTCAATGATTTCCTGTTTGGTGAGGCCCTGTTCTTCGAGGCGCTGGAGGTACTGGACGACATTGCCGACAGTGAAGTAGGTGGGGTTGCACTGGCCGTTGTTGCCGAATTCCTTACCGGTCTGGAAGGCGGAGACGTCGGGAGTGGGGATGACTTCAGCGAGATAGCCCAAGCCTTCGAGAGCGCCGTGGACAAGCTTTTCGTGTTTCCAGGTCAAGCCGCCGAACAGCAAGGTGGTCCGGCCGCGCTCATCCTTGGTGAACATCTTCTCCTGGGGCTTCTTGAAGTGGTGGACCGCTTTCTTCTTGAGGCCGTGCTCCTGTTCGAGGCGAGCGCGCTCTTCGGCGAGCCGCTGCTGAATGATCCGTTCGATCGCGTCTTCGGAAGAAGATCCGATCTGGACCAGCCCGGCGGTTGTATTTGCTTTCGGCTCAAAAGGTTGAGTGCTCATCAACTAGCCTCCCTTACGAAAATGTCCGAGTACGTACAGTATAGCCAAACGACAGGACGAACGTACCACTACTCCGCTATGTAGTTTGGAGGAAGGAGTGAAGAAAAGAAAGGCTGTTCCAGTGAAGTGCAACAATCCAGGACTGAAAGGTGCAGATTCACAACGAAGAGCCCGGGAACGTGCCGCACCATCAAGGGTTTACGGGTGAGAAGCGGGGGCCTAGACGCCGGAGGGAGTCTCAACCCAATCGACTTCAAACCCTCGCGGACCGCCCTGATGCTGCTTCAGCTTGCGGGCGGTTTTGGCCTGGTACATGCGTTGATCGGCGTGGGCGAGCAGACGCTCGGGATGCTCGCCCTCTTCGGGGAAACGGGCCTGCCCGACGCTGAGAGAGAGATTCGATCCCTGGGCGGTGGCTCTGCCAGCGGCGATGACGGCTTGGTTCAACTGGAGGATTTTGAGTTGGACGTCCTGATCGGCTAAGCCTGGCAGGAGGATGACGAACTCATCGCCACCCATCCGGGCGACATAGTCGTATTCGCGGCAGGACTGGCGGAGACAGTCGGCGACAGCTTTGAGGACCTCGTTGCCGACGAGGTGGCCGTGACGATCATTAATTTCCTTAAAGCCGTCGAGATCGGTGACCAGGACGGTGAGAGGGCCGCCTAAGCAGCGTCCGCGAGCAAGTTCGCTTTCAAGCTGCGCATGAAGGGCACGGGCGTTGGGGAGGCCGGTAAGAAAGTCAGTTGAGGCCGACGCGGTGACCTGCTCGAACTTGATGGCATTTTCCATGACCGTGGCGAGTTTGGCGCTGAGGCCCAGGATGATGCGGAGATCATCGCGAGTGAATGCCTCGTAGTTGCGGCGGCAGAGCATGAGCACGCCGACGACGCGTCCGTCGAGGCCGGCCAAAGGAACGGCGAGAGCGGAATTCAGTAGCAAGTCGCGCATGGCGTCAGACCCGCCGCCCATTTCGACGGTGGGGTTTCCGTTGAGGATCGCCTTCTTTTGTTGGGCGACCCAACCGGCGATCCCCTGCCCCAAGGGGACGTGGCGTGAGAGGAATAGCGAAGTACATTCGCCGCCGGCGTAGCGCGGAACGAGCGTCTCGTCACGGAGCACATAGATAATGAGGGCTTCGAAGGGGACGAGGCGGCGGAGCCCGGTGGACAGAACCGAGAAGGTCTCTTCGAGATGCAGGGAATTGCCGAGCTGCTGTGTGAGCTCAAGCACCAATTGGGCTTCCTGACGGGCGGCGGCGATGGTATCGAGATACGCCGGATTCTGTTTTTCGTTGGCCTCGACACGCTGGGGCGGAGGGGGAGCCAGGACGGCTTCCCATTGCGGGAAGGCAGGGGCCCAGGCGACTTTGGGAGACTCGGACCGGAAACGGGCCTCGAGATCAGTGGCGGAACGTTGGAGAATCTGGGTGACTTTCGGATCGAAGCTGACGCCGGCCTCAGCCGAGATCCGGCTGAGGGCCTGCTCAAAAGGCATTGCGCCGCGATAGGGGCGCTCAGAGATGAGGGCGTCAAAGCAATCGGCGACGGCCAGGATGCGGGCCCCCATGGGAATGGCTTCACCCCGGAGTCCATTGGGATATCCGCCACCATTCCACTTTTCATGATGGCAGCGCACGATTTCGATCACAGGTCCGTCGAACTCGACGCGTTCGAGGATCTGAGCTCCAACGGTGGGGTGAATTTTGACCTTTTCGAACTCTTCGCGGGTCAGCTTGCCGGGCTTGGAGAGAATGTGCTCGGGCACGGCGAGTTTGCCGATGTCGTGGAGGACGGCAGCGGTACGAAGAGCCTCGAGATCTGTCTCGGAGAGGCCAAGTTGGCGGCCGATGTCGAGGCAGTAGAACTGGAGACGCCGGAGATGGTCGTGCCCGGTCATATCCTTAGCCTCAATGGCGGTGGCAAGGGCCTCAACGGTACGGGAATGAAGGTTGGCGCGTCCCTCATTGCCCGATTTGTGCTGGGTCAGGCGAGCAGTGTAGGAGTAGTAGAGGCAATAGACCAGGAAAGCGACTGGTACGAGCAGAAGCGGCGAATCAGAGCCAACGAAGCTGCTGGAGAAATGAAACAAGCCGGCGACCACGGCTCCGGCCATGTAGTAAGGAAAGATCCGGAAGTTGCACTCGCGCCACACCCAGGCCAGGCTCCGCTTCTTGGAGAGCGCAACGACGACGGCGACGGGGAATGTATTGGTGGCATAGAGGACCGAAGCAGCCATTGCCAGCGAGAGAACGGACTCCTGCGCCCAGGGAG
>JBGSME010000859.1:0-8225 GCA_041740335.1 Bryobacteraceae bacterium
ATCCGGCTCCGCCCCAAAATGATCGCTCGCCCACATCCGCCCCGTGCGACCCATGCCGCTCTGCACCTCATCGCATACCAACAGGATCCCGTGCCGCCGCGCTACCGCCGCCAGCTCATCGAAAAACTTCTGCGGCGGCACCACGTATCCGCCCTCACCCTGAATCGGCTCCACCACGATCGCGGCAACTTCCTCGGCCGGCACCGTTGTCTTAAACAACTGCTCTTCGATCACCCGCACGCACTCCACGTTGCACGTCTCCACCTGCTTCCCGTACGCGCAGCGATAGCAGTAAGCGTAGGGGATGTGCGTCACGCCCGCCATCAGCGGTGAGAAGCGTTTCCGCTGCGCCGTCTTGCTCGCCGTCAACGCGAGTGACCCGAGCGTCCGCCCGTGAAACGCGCCGTAAAACGCGATGAACTTATCGCGGCCCGTGTGGTACCGCGCCAGCTTGATCGCCGCTTCCACCGCCTCGGTCCCCGAGTTGCCGAAATAGACACGGCGCTCGCCGCCGCCCGGTGCGATTCGCGCTAGCGTCTCGGCGAGCTCCACCATGTTCTCGTAGTAGAAGTCCGTGCCCGACATGTGGATCAACCGCGCCGCCTGCCCTTGGATCGCCTCCACCACCTTCGGATGGCAATGCCCGGTGGCGCACACGGCGATGCCTGCGTTGCAGTCGAGGAATCGATTGCCGTCCACGTCGATCACGATTGCCCCTTCCCCGCGATCCGCAACCAGAGGATAGGTGCGCGTGTAGGATGGCGAGATCACGGCGCGATCACGTTCGAGCAACGCTTGCGCTTTCGGACCCGGTAGCGGCGTCACGAGTTGGGGAAGCTGTGCAGTGGTGGGCATTTGGACTGACTCCATCTTACAATTGGACATTCATGCCGCACGCCCTCCGCTTCGCCTGCCAGCCCGGTTGCACCCGCTGCTGCGACACGCCCGGCTCCGTCTACCTCACCGAGCAGGACCTGAACAACGCGGCCAACTTCACCGGCATGACGCCGCGCGCGTTTGAGAAACGCTACGTCTACCGCACGAAGAATCTGCGGCGGCTCCGCAAGCCGCCGGATAAACAGTGCCCGTTTCTCGAGCCGGGAAAGGGATGCACCATTCATCCGGTAAAGCCTGTGCAGTGCCGCTTGTTTCCCTATTGGCCGGAACTGGTAGAAGACAGCGCGGCCTGGAAGGCCACCGGTGTGCGCTGTCCGGGCATCGGCAAGGGAGACTTGATTCAGATCGGCACCGCGATGGAAATCGCCGCCGAGATGAAGACAGCCTACCCGACGCAGTACCCCGATTGAGCGTTACCGCGCCAGCACGCCCGGCGCCAGCCCAGTGTCGAGATCGAATACGCCACCCACCGCCCCTACCGCGCACGTCCGCCGCGTGAGCCCCACCGCCGCCCGAACCTTGTAAACCGCTTCGATCCCGGTGCAATGCGCGCCGAGAAAATGAACCAGCCCCATCGACTTCAAATGCCCGGCTGTCCACTCCAGATGCTCATCGGTGGCGTTGAACAAATGGAATCCGCCGATCGCCGCATATACCGGCGCTTTGCGCACCTTCTCCCGCGCATACTCCAGCGTATTCACAATGCCCGCATGCCCGCATCCGGCAACAACAACCAACCCCTTCACCGTGTCGAGTACCAACGATTGGTCCTCGGGAATCGTATCGCCGGACCCGACATTGCCGCTCCAGTTCTTTTCCGGATGCCTGCGCGGCACCGGTCCGGTAAGCCACGCGCCCGGGAATACCTCGCGCGGAGCATCGAGTATCTCGAACGACCCGCCGCCCTTCTCATACACGGACTTCGCCGCCGGCATCGGGCTCCCGCCACGCGGCAGGAAAATCCCTTTGCCCACCCACGCCCGAGACAGCGCCTTCCGATTCCGAGCCCCCAGCACCTCGCGCATCGTCATCAGGCCGCCGGTATGATCGCCATGATTATGCGAAAGAATCACATCGGTGACATCGCTGAGATCGATCTTCATTTCGCGCGCGTTGCTCAGCACCGTGTCCGGCCGCGCGCCGGTATCGAACAGGATCCGCCGTCCATTCGCTTCCACAAGCGCCGCGAAACCCCATTCGCCGATGCCTCGATCGGCAAGCATCGTCGAGAGCACAGTCACTTTTAGTGACCGTACCGGCGGGTCGGCGGCGCCGCGCGCAAACGGCGCTCCCGCGAGTATCGCGGTCAGGCTGCGCCGTGTCACGCCGGGCGGCTCCGGCCCTCTGATTTGTACTTATCGAGCAACCCGGTTAACGACGCCACAACCGCCGGATTCCTGTCATACACGTTGGTTGCCTCCGTCGCGTCGCTCGCGATGTTGTAGAGCTGCCCCGGAGCTTCGCCCGGCTTCGGTTCCAGCTTTTTCGGATCGGAAAAGCCGCCGGACCCCAACCCCATGCACAGCTTCCACTCCCCGCGCCGGATCGAAAACAATCCCTGGCTCGAATGATGAACCACCGCCTCGCGCAGCGGCGTGCCCGGCGTAGTTCCGATGGCCGCAGGTAGCCATGAGAAGCTATCCTCGCCCGCGTTGTCCGGCACCGAAACGCCGGTCACCTCGGCCGCCGTCGCCATCAGATCCGTGAGGCACCCCAGTTGGCTCGAACTCGCCCCCGTCCGGAATCGCCCCGGCCAGCGCGCCAAAAACGGGATCCGATGCCCCGCGTCCCAGATATCGGCTTTCATTCCCTTCCAGTTCGCGTTCGCCCGATGCGGATACTTCGCCTTGTCCTCCGGTGTCCAGTGCGCGCCGTTGTCCGACGTGAAAACCAGTAGCGTGTTCTCGGCCATCTTCAGTTCGTCAAGCGTGCGCATGATGCGGCCCACCACGTCATCCACCTGCATCACGAAATCGCCATAGAGCCCCGCGCCAGACTTTCCGATGTACTGCTTCAACGGCACCCACGGCGTGTGCGGACCCGTCAACGGGAAGTACAGAAAAAACGGCTGCTCCGGTTTCTTCGCGCGATCTTTCAGGAACCCCACCGCCTTATCGGTCAGCGTCGGCAGACACTGCTCCATCGTGAAACTCGGCGCAATCGGACCCTTCCTCCAAAACACCCCGCGCGGATTGTTCTTGCCCTCGGTGAACGACGATGGACGCTCCACCGCCCGCCCGTTCTCCACGAATAAATACGGTTCGAAATCGAGAGAAGCCGGGATCCCGAAGTAGTAATCGAATCCATGATCGTTCGGCCCCGGCCGCAGCGGCTTGTCGTAATCCACCGGTCCGCCCTCCTGAAATCCAAGATGCCACTTGCCCACCCCGCCGGTGTAGTAGCCTTGGCTCTTCAGCATGGATGGCACCGTCATCCGCCCCATCTCGATCAGGTTGTTGCCGCGGCCGTCGAGCACTCCGGACTTCAATCGCGAACGCCAGCAATATCGCCCCGTCAGGATCCCATAACGTGTCGGCGTGCATACCGACGACGGCGAGTGCATATCGGTGAACCGCACGCCCTGTCCCGCCAGTTTGTTTGCGTTTGGCGTCTGGATCTTTGTGTCCGGGTTGTAGCAGCCGAGGTCGCCCCACCCAAGATCATCGGCCAGGATGTACACGATGTTCGGCTTGTTGGGTGCGCCCGGCGCCACCGCGGCTCCTGCACTGGAAAGAGCCAGAGATTGAGTAAAGGTCCGTCGGCTAATCATTTCTTGCGCGGGGTCTCCAATATTTCGATGTCTTTGTAGAATACTTCCAGATCCTGACGTGTGTTCAACTGCAGCGCCACTTTGCCCTTGGTCCGCCCGGGATCGTCCGGAAAATCCGCCGTCTTAATGCCGTTGACATGGATGGTGTGCCGCCGGCCGTGCGCTGAGATTACCATCTCGTTCCAATCGCCTTCGCGGAAGTGGCTCTGGAACATACCGTCGGAGGTGTGCTGCAGCCAACCTCGCGTACCCGGCGCCTGGAACCCACCCAGGTCCCGCGTGGCGTCCACTTCGATTTCGTAGCCAAGATCGCCGCGCATGTCCGGATCGCCCATCCGGTAAAATACGCCGCTGTTGCCGCGCGTGATCTTGTACTTCAATCGCACCGTGAAATCCTCCAACTCACGGTCGGAAAGCTGGAATCCTCGCTGCTCCTTCTTCGCCGCCTCGGCGCTCAAACGAATCGACCCGTCTTTCTGCTTCTCCACCTTTCCCCCCCCGCTGTGCGACCATCCCCCAGGAAACGGCTTCCACACCGACTTGCCCAGGTCCTGAATGCGTATGTTCCGCCACCGCACTTCCGTCGGATGCGGCCCCTTGAACGCATGCACCTGCAGCGCGAGGAAGCCGGTGAGATCCATTGAATCCACGACATCGGCGCACGCTTTGTCGTTCACCCACGTCTTGATCGAATCGCCGCGCGCCTCCACTCGATAGCGATTCCATTCGTTGTCCTTGTAGCCGCCGCACGCGGTTTGATGCAGCCACCCTCGCCGTGCTTCGTCATAAATACCGCCCGACGCGCCGCCTTGTTCGTTCGCCACTTCCACCTGATATCCGTGCACTCGCCCCGCCGGATGTTTCACCCGCCGTTCGCCCCGGTTCACCGTCGTCACCTCGGTCTCGGCCGCGTACCGGTGTGACCGGATCTGCACGCCGGAGTTCAACGCCGGATCGTTCTTCGTCTCGAATTCCAGAATGAAGTCGCCGTAGTCGCGATCCGTGCACAGGAACGAGTTCGGGCTGCCGTCAACCGTACCCCCCACGATCTCGCCGCCCTCCACCCGATACGATGCTTTGCCGTTGCACTGCTTCCAGCCAGCCAGATCGCGCCCGTTGAACAGCGGCTTCCACTGGGCGGCAAGCGGGCTGTAGAGGAGGAACGTTAGGAAAATAAGTCGCATCGCTCGTTCATTGTACACGCACCACACACGATCGCGCGGTCTGCTCGCCAGATCCGCCGCCTGGCATAAAGGATCGCCGGCGTTCAACCGATAGGGGAGAGGGCCTGTCAAGATCCACATGAAGAAGAACCTCATCCCACTCGTCTCTATCGCGTTTGTCGTAGCGGCCATTTGCACCGCCGTTTTCTACGGGTTGGTTGCGGGGAGACTGGCGACGCCCGCGGCTGCGAACGCCAACGGCACACTGGTCGTCGCCGCGCGGGCCATCTCTGCCGGTGAACGCGTTTCGGCTGCCGACGGCAAATCCATTCCCAGCTCTCACCAGCCCGGCGCGGACGTTCCACTGAATGCATTCCGTTCCACGGCGCAGTTGGAGGGCCTTACCGCTATCAGGGACATCAAGCCGAACGAACCGCTCTCGGGCGCCCAACTGGCTTCCACCGAAACCGGAGGTTTGGGCATCCCTCTGGGACGCCGCGCGATTTCGATTCAGGTGGCTGACTCCTCCGGCGTCCTCGCGTTGCTCCATGCCGGGCACCGCGTCGACGTTCTCGCCATCCACGGCGAAGGCAGTCAGGCGCAAGCGAAAACCGTGCTGCGCGATCTCGAAGTGCTCCGCGTCAACAAACAATCTGAACCGTCTCCGGGTAAAGCGGCGCTGCCCGTCGTAACACTCCTGGCGACCCCGGCCGAGGCTGACCAACTCGCCCTGGCCGATGCAGTGACACGCGTCCGTTTGCTGCTCCGTAATCCGTTCGACAAGGCCGCTGCCGAGCCAGCCGGCCGCCTCGATGTGGCAACTCTGATGCAGCCGGCTAGCGGCAGACCGGCGGCCCGTCAAGCCGTCCGCACCCGTTAACGAAAATGCCCACCCTGCTCATGGCCGGGGTATTTGCAGCGACCTTCGCCGTAGTGGCGATCGCTGTGGTGATCTACGCGCGAGGCTCCGGCGACGACTCGGCAAACGAGACAGACTTTCCCGACACCAAAACGGATTCGATCGACTGGCTGGCGCCCGTGCAGGCCGCGCCCGGAATCCTCAAGGAAGAAACCCTCAGCTCGATCACGGCCTGGGATCAATTGCTCGCCCGTGTCAATGGTGTCGAGAGAATGCGCCACGCTCTCGAAGAGGCTGGCATGCAATGGTCGGTCGGACGGCTCACCGCCATGATGCTGCTGGCAGGTGCAGCCTCCTACACCATCCTTTGGCCCATGAGTTGGGCTTCCCAGTGGATGAAAATGGCCGTGGCCGTAGTCGCCGCGTCGGCCCCCTACCTCATCGTTCTTCGCCGCCGGAAAAAGCGCCTGGTGCTGTTCGAACGCCAGTTCCCGGAGGCCTTGGACACCCTTTCCCGCGCCATGCGCGCCGGTAACCCATTTTCGGTCGCCTTGGAATTGGTGTCCCGTGAGACCCAGCATCCGCTCGGAATGGAACTTCGCAAAACCGTCGACGAGCGCAAGCTGGGGATGAGTTGGGATGTCGCGCTCGCCCATCTGGCCGAACGTGTGCCGGTGGTGGAAGTCAACATCTTCGTGGCCGCGGTCACGCTCCAAACACGCACCGGCGGAAAACTCCATGAAGTCGTCGGCAAGCTGGCTGAAACGATGCGCGAGAGCTCCTCGTTGAAGGGCGAAGTCCGGTCCATCGCCGCCCACGGCAAAATGACCGGCACCCTGCTCACCGTTCTTCCCCTGGCCATCACCGTGATCATGAGCTACGTCAATCCCACAAGTCTATTGGTACTGTGGAACGATCCCGTCGGCCACCAGTTGATCTGGATCGCTGCCGGCTGCCTGATTCTCGCCCACGTCGTGATTCAGAAACTGGTGGATATCAAGCTATGAGCCCGCTTGTCTGGCTGCTCCCTCTGTTCTTCGTTACCGTCGTTGCCAGCGTCACTGCCGCCGGTGCCCTGCTTCTCCACCTCCAGCAGGTCTGGGTGAACAACGGGGATACCGGCCCGTCCGCCGCTCATAACCAGATGCCCACCGACAGCATCGATTGGGCCAGCGACGTATTTGCCCGCATCGGCATTCTGCTCCCCGCCAAGTGGAGAGGAGAGGGCGCCGAGAAACTCCTCCGGCTCCTGTTCCGCGCCGGACATCGTTCCCCGGATGCCCCCTTGGTATTTCATGGAATTCAGATCGCCGCCGGCCTTCTATTCGCCCTCGTGGCTGGCGTGGTTACCGCTGCCACTCGCGGCGCTGCCGCCGTCGCGGTGCCTATGTTCTGCGGTTTCGGGCTCGGGTTCCTGATGCCCCCGCGCGCTCTCGAAGGGATCGTCCGATTTCGGGTGCGCCGCATTCGCGCCGGGCTCCCGCCGTCTCTCGATCTCCTCGTCTTGGCGCTCGAAGCCGGTCAGCCGCTCGAACAGGCGATGCAGGAGACGGCCGAGGCGGTCCGCAAAGTCTACCCGGAATTAGCTTCTGAACTCGTCTATTGCAGCCTGGAAATCAACGCTGGAACCGCTCGCGGCAACGCCTTGTACCGCCTGGGAGAACGCAGCGGCGAAGAAGAACTGCGCAAGGTAGCCGCCGTGCTGATCGACGGCGAACGCTTTGGAACGCCACTCGGCCCCACTCTAAGGGCGCACTCCCATTACCTTCGCTCCCGGATGCGTCAGGGCGCCCAGGAAGCCGCTCGCAAGCTCACCGTCAAACTCGTGATTCCGGTGTTCTTCCTCATCTTCCCCTCGGTCCTGCTTGTTACGCTCGGTCCCGCATATTTCCAGATGCGGACCTTCCTGGACGGCTTCCTGAAGTAGTCCCTACTCGCCGGACCGCTTCAGCGTCAGCGTCTTCGCCCGCTTCCTTCCCGCCGCCTTCAGTTGCAACTGATCTCCCGCGACGGTGCCTTCCCAGTCCGCCGCCCGCTCCCCCTGCTTCGACTTCTGCATCACCGTAAACGTGAAAGAGTCGCCGTTCACCTTGCCATCCTTGATCGGCAGGCTACGGCCCCGGCGGCCTTGGCTCATGGATCCGGTTAACGCCGCTCCATCCGCCTTGAGCTCCAACAGAATCGGCGCGCTGCCTTTTTTCGTCTGACGCTCCCCTGTCCACTTCCCGCTCACCCCGGCGCCGAAAGCGGCGCTTGCCATGACGAGGCACGCCGTCACCGCTAAGATGGAAGTGCCCAATCTCATCCTGAATGTTGTCATCGTTTTCATGTTAATTCAAACCCCTGGCGATATTCAAAGTTGCAGCTACTGCGACGTCAGTCTGCCGGTCCCGCTCGACCGTCCCTTTACTTATTCCATCCCCGTGGCACTGCGGAATCCCGTCAAACCCGGCGCCCGCGTGGTCGTCCCGTTCGGCCCGCGCAAGCTCACCGGCGTGGTCGTTCGCGTCCACTCCGAGGAACCAGACGCCCGCGC
>JBGSME010000860.1:0-2401 GCA_041740335.1 Bryobacteraceae bacterium
AGGCTGCGCCGTGCCCGATTGCACATCGCGGAAGCGAGTGGTCTCTATCCATTCCAGCATGATGGAGTTCAATCGCAAGCGATCGCACTCGAAAAGGAACAGATGATCGCATTCCTCCAAGAATTCTACCTGGAGCAGCGGGCTCAGTGGCAGTTTTGGAAACGCGTCTAGGATCTGCTCACGGTATGACTGCCGACTATCGAAGGCCCCGGTAAATACCGTAAGAAACTGGATGTTGTTCGCCACCGCGCGCGCGTAAACGCCCTGCAAGAATTCGCGCACTCGCTTATCGTCCAGATTGGATGCGTCGATTGCCTCGTTGGCTTTGGATCGCAGAAACTTCCTCTGGATCGTCTTGGAAAGTCGCCCCCGGCCGGTCATGAAGTTGAGCCAGCTGCTGGGTCGAATGAGCCGGCGGGAGTAATAGTGCATGTAATAGCGCGGCGTCGGCGGAATGGAGGGATCGAGGAGCACAACGCCGACCACTCTCGGATCAGAGCCGGCGTAGATGACTGCGTGATCGGCACCGGAGCAAAGGCCCGCCAGTACAAAACTCTTAAGCTGCCGAGTGGATTCAAGCCAGTCGAGGACGGCTCGGATGTCGGCCATGCATCCTTCAAGCGGCGGCAACGCGTCGTCCCGCGGATCGCTGTCGCCAATTCCACTGAAATCGAATCGAACTGCTGTACGGCCCTTCTTGGCCATCGCACGGGCCAAAACTACAAATTTACGCTGGTGGCCTACGCGATGAATGATTCCGGTATTGAGAAAGATAATCGTGGGTTCGGCAAGCCGTTCAGACGCCTTCGTAGGCTCCGAAACAACGGCCACTAGCGAATTGCTAGGCCCTACAACGAATACTTGTTCTCGAACTGAATTCATGGAACCAGCCATGTAACAATCCGGCGTATGGCAACCAGCGGCAGAGCGCCGACGTTCTCGAGATTCGGCTCGACCCAGGGTTGCACGTCTGAGATTTCTTCCAAGCTGATGGGACCATCTGGATGTCCCGCGAACTCCGACCTCAATGAATCATGAGATGCCAAGCGCTCTGTCGACAGGCACAATGTCTTAGCCGGGATTTTTTTCGCAATCTTACTCAGATCGAATGCGCGCATCTCTACCGCCAACTCATCTGGCATCGGCAGACCATAGCGCCCACCGCGCCTGTCCTCGCCGTCATCTCCCAAGTTGGTGCGATGCGTCTGTGCCATTTTTCTCCACTCGGCATCAAGTCGCTCCAGGTGTTCTGTTCCGGAAACGGCAGGGTCCCACAATACGAGCGCTGAGACGTTCTCAGAGCCAGCCGCCGCGACTTCTGCGGCAAGCGCGGCCCCGAGGCGAAGTCCGATAAGGCTGACGCTCCTGGCGCCGCTGCTCTCCTTCAGTTCATCAATAGCCGTGGCTATGTCTTCACGCCAACCGGCCAGCCCTCCCTCGAAATCTTCGCCAGCGGAATCGCCGGTTCCATAGTAGTCGAAGCGAAGAACGTGGCATCCGCGTGCCGCCAAAAGGCGTGCCAAGTGACGAAGGGCACGATGAGCGTAAAGGTATTCCGAACCCCAAGGATAGCAGATCACTGCAGCCTGCGGCTTGCCGTGTTTGCCGTGCGCCGGGTCGAGTGCCCCGAACAGCTTTCGTTTAGCGCCGCCAAAATACAACGGTATCACTGGCTGCTCCATCTCGTCGACAGGGGCGCGTTGGCCACATTGGCTGCGACTTGACGTAGGGTCTGGAAGAACAACGACCGAGGATCCATGCAGCGACCGGTCCGGCGCTCGACGGCCACGGCAACACGCAAGGAAACCAGGGATTGGCCACCCAGCTCGAAGAAATTGTCATCGGCTCCGATACTGTCGACGGTAAGGAATTCACGCCAGATATCAGCGATCTGCTGCTCGATCCCAGGCGCGGGTGGCTCGGAATTTCTTGTTCTGCCGCCTTTGTTGAATAGTCTGGTCAGCGCCCCGCGATCGATCTTGCCGTTGGGCGTCAAAGGAATTGTATCAACTGTCACGACGACTGAGGGTACCATATAGTCGGGTAACGACTTTCGCAAATGCCGGCGAACGTCACTCACGGTGAGCTCCTCGCCTGGGCAATACACGACGTAGGCAACCAAACGCCCGTCGCCCGTCGCCGCATCGTGTGCCTCAACGATACCGGTCTGAATTTCAGGCATGGCGCGCAGAGCCGATTCAATCTCCCCCAGTTCTATCCGCATTCCACGAATCTTGACCTGGGAGTCAAGCCGGCCGAGATGATAAAGGCGTCCGTCCTCGCCACGCCTGCCGAGATCGCCAGTTCTGTAGAGTCGCCCGTTGGATCTTTCGGAAAGGTGATCTGGGACGAAGCGCTCTGCGGTGAGGTCCTGCCGGTGGTGGTAGCCGATAGCGACACC
>JBGSME010000861.1:0-2254 GCA_041740335.1 Bryobacteraceae bacterium
CGCGGCGGCGAATAGCAGGTGTCTCACGGGATCAGCATACACCGCCGAGGGCCGGGCCCAATACTGACAACCTGATCGGGCGCTGAATCGCTGGTTGCTATACTTGTGCCGCATGCTGAGACGTTTAGCGAGAGTAATGGCGGCGGTTGGGTCTTTGGCTGTATGGGGCGGCGATTCCCAATGGGCGCAGTTTCGTGGACCGAACGGATCTGGCGTGGATGGCGCTTCCGGATATCCGGTTGAATTCTCCCCAACCAGGAATGTCGTTTGGAAGGCTGCGGTCCCTTATGGTCAGTCGTCTCCGGTGGTGGCGGGCGGGCGGCTTTATGTCACCGCAAGCGAGCCGGGGCGTTTGCTGACCATCTGCGTGGACGCAAAGACGGGCAAGGAGATGTGGCGCGCGCACATCGAGCCGTCTCTTTTCAACAAGACTTATAAGGCCAACGATCCAGCTTCCCCCCACTCCGGTTGCCGATGACAACGGCGTTGTCGCCTTCTTTCCCGATTTCGGATTGGCAGCCTATGGAATCGACGGCAAGGAGCGCTGGAAGCTGCCGCTTGGGCCATTCAAGAACTTCTACGGGATGGGCGCGTCACCCATCCTCGACGGGGAGTTGCTCATCCTGGTATGCGACCAGCAAAGCAAATCGTTCGTGCTCGCCGTGGACCGAAAAACCGGAGCGCGGCGATGGGAGATCGAGCGTTCGGGCGCGTCTGTCGGATGGGCGACCCCGATGGTGTTCCGGCCTTCGCAAGGGCCCGCGCAATTGATCGTGCTGGGATCTTCCCGCGTCGACGGGTACTACCTGGCAACCGGCGAGCCGCTCTGGTGGATGCCTGTTGGTTCCATGGGTGCTCTTGGTACTCCGGTGGCAAGTTACGATACGGTGTTTGTTTCCACATCTGGCAGCGGTGAGCCGTGGATGCCGGTATTTGAGTCGGAGTTGGCGGCTCTCGATAAAGATCATGACGGGCGCTTGTCGTCCACCGAGTTCCTGGCTGATCAGGATTTGAGCGAACATTTCGGTTGGGTCGATGCCGACGGCGACAACTTCATCACGGCTGGAGAATGGAATGAAGCGCGGAGTATGGGCGTAGGTGAAAGCGGAGCGGTTGCCATCCGCGCGGATAAAGCGCGAGGTAAGCTGGATCCCAAATCGGCGGCATGGCGATTCAAGAAAAACCTCCCGTATATCCCCGCCCCCCTTGTTTTTGGAGACGTGTTCTACATGGTGCGCGATGGAGGCATCATTACAGCCCTCGATGCGGCGACGGGCCGTTTGTTGAAGCAGGGGCGCAACGGAGCGGCGATAGGCGAATACTATGCTTCTCCCGTTGCTGCCGATGGCAAAGTGTATCTGGCAAGCGTGGAAGGCAAGATCACGGTCCTGAAGGCTGGCGCCGGCTGGCAGGTATTGGCTACGAACGATTTGGATGACGAGGTACACGCCACGCCCGCGTTGAGTGAAGGGCGGATCTATGTGAGAACCCATTCAGCGCTCTATTGCTTCGGCCTATCGCGCCAGGCGCATTGATCGCCTCGCGAGTTAGGACGTATAAACTAACGGTTATGTCGAATCCGGAATGGCATGATTTGGGTGACGTTGCGGCGCTTCAAAAAAAGGCGCTGCATGACGTGGTGATTGGGCGCACGCGACTCGCGGTTACCTGGGTGGATGGCGCGCTGTCGGCAATCTCGGGAGTGTGCAATCACGTGGGAGGCCCGCTGGGTCAGGGGACCCTTGAAGGAGACTACGTCGTCTGCCCCTGGCACCAATGGCGGTTTCATCGCGAAACCGGCAGGGGCGAGCCTGGCTACGAGGCGGACGCTGTGCCTTCGTACCAAACGAAAATCGAAAATGGCCGTGCCTTCGTGGATCTCAGCTCGGCTACGCCGCGGCACAAGTCCAAACATGAGCCCCATCCGTTGGCGCGGGCGGTTGAGCGTGCGGCAGGCCCGGTGCGCGTTGCCGGCATTTCCACAACCGTCATGGACCGCCGTTATCCGCGGACGAGTACGTCGGAACGTCTGCTCGAGATCGCTCTGGAGGAGGCCCAAACAAAGCTGGGATGCGAGACGCAGATGATTCGCCTTGACGAGCTGGACTTTCGTCATTGCGAAGGTTTCTACTCCAAGAGTGCCCGTGCGTGCACGTGGCCATGCTCCATCACGCAAATGGATCCGGCCGATCAGATGGACCGCGTGTACGAAGCCTTCGTTCACTGGGCCGATGTAATCCTGGTGGCCACGCCC
>JBGSME010000862.1:0-2543 GCA_041740335.1 Bryobacteraceae bacterium
CTGGCGGCGGTGGGGGATCCGGCGCTGCGGAAGAGTATCGAGGCGGAATGGTTCGGCCATGTGGCGCTGGCGGCGTCTGAGCTCAGAACGGCCGCGGCGCGGCTTCGGGTGCCGCCGGCGGAGGAATCGTCCCAAACGCGGAAGCTCCGTATCCGCGACCTCGCGTTGGGGATGTTCGGAATTCTCTCACTGGCGGGCGCGATTCTGTGGCGTCTGGCGCTTTCACCAAGCTCCCTTTGGGGCGTTGGCCGAGGCACGCCGGAGGAAGGTGACTTCAGCCTCGTTGCGTACCGCCTGTCGCGCGACGCGATTCTTGTTGTCGATCACGACGGAAACGTTCGGGCGATGAACGCGGCGTCGGAGAAAATGCTGGGCGGCTCCGCGGTCACCTACCTTGGCAAACCGGTAGCGCGCATTGTTCCGGTGCCGGGCCAAGACGTGCTGGAGCCGGTAGCGGCCGAGGCCAAAAGCGAGGACGGCGCCGCGATCCCGGTGGAGATGATGTACCGCCAGCTTCGCGACGGATCGAGTAATTCGTCGATTGTTATTCTTCGCGAGCAACCGCCGGCATCCGCACTCCAGGCCAGGGCAGCGATGGCGAGCGCGGGGGATTCCACGCTGCTCGCCGATTTGTTGATGTTGTGCCCGGCTCCGTTAGTGATGTTAGATTCGAGCGGGCACTTCATCCATTTCAATCGGGCCTGCTTTGAAGCGACCGGCTATCGCATCGAAGAGGTTCAAGGCCGGCGCTACTGGGAGGTGGCGCTGCGAGGCACCGCCGCGGAGGAGGAGCGGAAGCGCTGGGAAGCGGGCGAAACCTTTTCCAATTCGCGCTTTTCGAGACAGGTCTGGTGGACCGAGCGCGACGCTGTCCATTTCGATTGGTCCTGGAGCGTCATCGGGGGCGGGGCAGGCGCACCACAACTGATCATCGCGATCGGCGTCGAGGTGAAGCGCGGCCGCGGTTCAGAGCAGCAGATACTCACCTTGTCCTGAGGGCGTGCTCAAGAGGTCCGGAAGTTATTGGGATCGAGCTTCACGCGCCGGCCTTCCGACATCGCGAGGTTCGCCAAATGGGGACCGGCAACGGCATTCGCCGCGATCTCCACGGTGCAGTTGGGGTCCTTTCGAGAGGCTATGCAGTCAAAGAAATTCTGGACGTGGGTCTCCACCGGAACCGGCGCCTGCTCTTCGTGGATGGGCGTGGGATTCTTCTTCCAGGGCTCGGCCCAGACACGATATCCGGCGTCGTTCAGAATCATGGTTCCGCGATCGCCCATGAAGGTGATGGACCAGCCGTTGTCGTAGGAGTTGGCATAGTCGAGGGTCCAGGTGGCGATGAATTTCGGAAACTCGAAGACGGCGCTGAATACGTCGGGGTGTTCGGCGCCTTCCATCTTGGCGACATAACCCTGGCAGACCGCCGAACGTGGCGGACCGGATTCGGTGAACCACTGTACGACGTCCATCAGGTGAGTCCCCTGGTCGGTCATGTTGCCGCCGGCATAGTCACGGAAGTAGCGCCATTTGCGGAAGCGCATGGGCTCCAGAGAGCGCTTTGGGGCGCTGCCGAGGAAGCGGTCCCAATCGAGCCGGCCAGGCAGCGGCGAGTTATCGAGCGGAGCGGAGATGTTCCAGTGCCACTGGGGTTTCACGAGTGTGATTCGGCCGAGCACGCCATCGTCGACGAGCTTTTTCGCCTTGTGGATGGCGGGCGCGCTGCGGCGCTGCATGCCGATCTGGACCACTTGTTTGGTCTTGCGCACGGTCTCGATGATACGCACGCTTTCCTCAAGGGACTTCGAGAGGGGCTTTTCGAGATAGACGTCTTTCTTCGCGCCAAGCGCGGCGGCAAGCATCGGAAAATGCTGGTGATCCGGGGAGGCGATCACGACGGCATCGATGCTTTTCTCCTTCTCGAGCATCTCGCGATAGTCGGTGTAGGTTCGCGCCCCGGGTGTATCTTTGAGGGCGAGGTCAAGGTGGGGCTGGTAGACGTCGCAGACCGCGGCGCACTGCGCGCCGAGATTGGTGAAGATCCGATTGAGATAGCGGCCTCGTCCGCCGGACGCGAGGAGGGCATAGGAAACACGGTCATTGGCGCCAAATGCGGTGGACGGCACAAAGGCGGGAGCGGCGCCAAGGGTAGTAATGAAATGACGGCGATTCAGGGACATCGATTCACAGACTCCTTTCGCGCACCATTATATTCGCAGTTGCGGCGGAGCGAAAGGGGTTTCAGACCAAAATGTCCGTTAGGATCCTACCCTCCGCGGTTGGGCCGATGAGCCGCTGGTTCAGCCCTTGATACGGATAGGAGAACTTGAACGGATCGAGGCCGAGTTGGTTGAGCACGGTGGCTTGCAGGTCACGGACGGTCACTTTGTTCTCGGCCACGTAGTAGCCGATATCGTCTGTGGACCCGTAGTTCAAGCCCGGCTTCACGCCACCGCCGGCAAGCCAGACGGTAAAGCCGTAGGGATGATGATCGCGGCCAACGAAGCTGCCGTAGCTGCCGCCGCGGTTTTCGCGCAACGGCGTGC
>JBGSME010000863.1:0-6289 GCA_041740335.1 Bryobacteraceae bacterium
TGTCCGCGCCCGGCGCCGCGGCGCGGTGCAAACTGCCCGCGCAGGCCCTCGTCAAGGTGATACATCCAGAGCATCTGCCCCGTGCCCGATCCCACTTGCTGCGATTGCTACGAGGCAACCCCTGGCGAAACGATTCAAAGGTGTGCTCATTCCCACTGCTGCATTACTCGCGCCTCGGAAATAGCCGGCTCGGAGATTTCGTCATTTGATCGCCCCAGAAGTTGTCCCCGAGAGCGGGCGTTTCACCAGAACGGCAGGCCGGCCTCGAATGCCCGGCCGCTATGAAGCATCCTGAGCGGCACGGCGGACGAAAGCGGCGGATCTACCCCGCCAGTGTCGCCATCCACCAGATGTTTAAATGGCAACTTCCCTGACTACGTCGAGCCCCAGGCCGAGCCTATCTGATAGTGGATCTGCCCATCTCAGACGCTCTCGCCATCATAAGGAAATCGGCTCATCGACCTCCCGAGCCTTGCCCGGCACTGGGGGTTGTCTTGCTGGTCTACCCGGGCAGGCTTATTTCTTTGGTGGAGCTTCGGAGCGGAGTCCTTGGGCATCTCAAACGCGAAGACCGCCCGCAGGGCGGTCCAAATTCCGGAATCGGTGCTGCGGGTTACGACGGGGGGCCAGAGGCTTGACGTGCGACGTTCCTGTTCGATAGGTGCGCCACATTGGCGCGTCTGCCCACCTCTCTGCTAAGATCGTTAAAGTCACGGTAAACGGTGCCCATAGCTCAGCCGGTAGAGCGCTGGATTGTGGTTCCAGATGTCGCGGGTTCGAACCCCGCTGGGCACCCCACTAATAAATAGATCCCCCCGATTCCTTTTGCGCGCCTACAGCGCCAACACGCCTCGAATCGGCTCGCCACTCCCGCCGCCAAGCCCCATCGCCGCCCGGATCGTCGCATCCACCTCCGCCACCGTCACCGGATTCTCCACCGCCACCATCGGATGCTCGTCCCGAGTCCGCCCATACGCGATCCCATGCCGGACTCCAGCTCCAAATAGCAGCACCGGGTACCCGCCGCAGAAATGCTCGTGGAAACCGTAGTCTTCCATCGAAACGATCCGGCTTCCCCGCCGCACCGTACGCCCGAATTCAGACGCCACCACCACCAGCGTCCTTGCCAACAAGCCCCGCTCGTCAAGATCGCGGACCAGCCCCGCAATCGGCGCATCGATCGCCCGCTTCATCGCCGCGATTCTCTCGCCGCCTCGATCGTGCGTATCGAAACCGCCGAACGGCACATACGGTAGCGCCGCCTCCACCATCCCCGGCCCCTCCTCCACCCTCGCCCGTACGTCACGCAGTTGATCGGCAAAGCTTGCCCCCGCAGCCTTCTTGAGCCTCATGCCCCGCAACAGGTCACCTTGCACCCGCACATGCTCCACCCCGGACCCGGCCACCGAGCGAATCACACACCCTCGATCCATCACGCCCGCAATCCCGCGCAGCCCCTCCCCGAACCGGACACCATACGCGCTCGTGCGGATCGAACGGCACGTTCCCAACAGGTTCTCCGCCAGCATACCGGGTTCAAACGGGGTATAGTGCTTCGGATCAAACGTGTCGGTCTGTGCCATGCCTCCGCGCAGCGAGATCAGTATCAGACGGTCAGCCACCACACGTCCCAACCCAATCGCAGGGGCAATTGCCGCCGCTCCAAGAAAGTCTCGACGTTGCATTGGTCCATTATGCCCCAAACCACCCGCAGCGTTGGCGAAGCCATTGATTTTAGCCCCCCCTAGTTTGCGGAACTGTGAACAATGTACTACAAAACTCCACACAGAGTACTGAACCACTTCAGAACTGTAGCAAAAAACATCATTCACGTGGCCAATGGATATTTTCGCTACCTGAAGTGCGATTTTCTGGGGCCAACAACCCCAAACGAGATCAACAGCTTGCCCTCCAAGGCCCTCGGCGTCTTCCAAGAATGGAATATTCGGCGCTGCCGAATCGCCCGCAACCTGCTCATAATCCATAACTTGAACCGAAACATACGATTGGCATTAGAAATGCATAAAGTAATGCCAACGGTTGGGGCCCAAAGCCTCCTTGTTTGAGTCGTGCATTTGTCACGCGCGTTTTTTCCATGGTCCCGCCGTTCGACATAAGGAGAACCAATGAACGGCAAAAATAGCTCGTGGCTCAGAGGATTGGCCGCAACAACAAGGATCCTCGCGGTCATGCTCGCACTGAGCGTACTTTCGCAAGTGGGTCCCGTAGCGGCCCAGGAGCGCTTCGGCGAAATCAACGGAACGGCCACCGACGCCTCGGGCGCGGTGCTTCCGAATGCGAACGTGACCCTCACAAACAAGGCGAGCCAGCGGACATTTATCACCAACACGGATTCGGGCTGCAACTACTTCGCGCGCAACCTTGAACCCGGCCACTACTCCATTCGCTTTGAACTCCAGGGCTTTACCACCCACGAAGTTGCCGAGGTCAATCTGTTGCTCGGCCGCTCACTTAAGGTGGACGCCAAAATGAGCGTGGCCCGGACGGAAACCGCCATTGAGGTTACCGACGCCGCGCCCCTCATCGACACCGCCAACACGATGGTCGCCAACAACATCACCGCCGAAGAGTTTAACCGGCTGCCAAAAGCGCGCAGCTTCCAGTCCCTCGCCCTGAACTCCACCTCGGTGAACTCGGGCGAAATCGAGGGCGGCATCCAGGTGAATGGCGCCAGCGGTTCCGAAAACAATTTCACCATCGACGGTATTTCAACCACAAGCCTGCTCAACGGGCAATCCCGCCAGGACGCGGTGTTCGAAATCCTCCAGGAAGTCCAAGTGAAGACGGCCGGCATCTCCGCCGAGTACGGCGGGGCCCTCGGCGGTGTTGTCAGCGCGGTCACCAAGTCCGGCGGCAACAGCTTCCATGGCGACATCCACTACTACCTTTCCGGCAATAAACTGAGCGCCGGTCCGCGCCAGCGGCTCCTGCTCAGCCCAAGCGACGACACCACCGTTCGCTACTATCAGGACTCGAAGCAGAAAAGCGATTCGCACGAGATCGGCTTTTCCCTCGGCGGCTACTTCATCAAGAACCGCCTCTATTTCTTCACCGCCGCCTCGCCCCGAATGCTTCGCCGTACCAACGACTATCTCTTCTCCAACGGCAAGGAAGCCTCCTCCATCGACCAGAAGCGCACTTCCCAGATGCTCTTCAACAAGGTCTCCTTCGATATCACCAAGAGCCTTCGTGGGAGCGTTCACTGGCTCTGGACGCCAACCACCAACACCGGGACGTTGCCTGGCTACAACGGCGAGTGCTCCAATTGCACCGTCTCGTCGCTTGAGGCGAACCGGTTCCGTCCCACCCAGGGCTTCTTCGCGCCGCAAACCAACTATGGCGCACAGCTCGATTGGGTGGCTTCTCCCACCGCGCTGCTGTCGATCCGCGCCGGCCGTTTCTGGGATAACTACAAAGACACCGGTCTTCCTGACGTCACTCCGGTCAACTTCTCGGTGACCTCGGTTGGCGTCCCCGGTGTACCCGCCAACCTCCAGCTTCCGCAGAACTCCAACAACGTTCCCCGCGTTTCCCGCTCCCGTTGGGACATCGTCACCCGTACCTACGTCCAGGCCGACGGCACCAAGTTCTTCCGCGCTGGCGGCAGCCATGACCTCCGGCTCGGCGTCGGTACCCAGAAGAACGTCAACAACGTCCTTCAGGACTACCCCACCGGCGGCTACATCAACATCTTTTGGAACCGCGCATTCACCTCGAGCGTCCCCGGCGTTGGCGCCGGCCGCGGCGAATTCGGTTACTACGAATTTCATCAGTTCGGAACTGGCGGTACAACCGGTGGCAACATCACCAATTTGTACGTCCAGGACAATTGGCGCATTCACCCGCGCTTGACCCTCAATCTCGGCCTTCGCACCGAGCGCGAACGGGTTCCCTCGTTCCAGCGCGACGTCAAGGAATTCGCCTTCGATTTCGGCTTCAAGCAGAAAATGGCCCCACGCCTCGGCGCGTCGTTTGACGTGTTCGGCGACGGACGCCTGAAAGTCTACGGAAGCTGGGGCTACTACTACGATTGGGTCAAGTACGAACTCGCCCGCGGTACCTTCGGCGGCGACTATTGGCGCGTTCGCTACCGCTCGCTGGACTCCCCGAACGTGTTTGACCTCAATAGCTCAAATCTCCCCGGCCGCGATCTGTGGAATCCGTCCGTCGCGGATTCATTCCGCAACCGCCGCGTGCCCGGCTTTGACACGATCGACCCCAACATCAAGCCGATGTCCACCTCGCTCACCAACTTCGGCGCCGAATATCAGATCGCGCCGCAGACCGTATTCCGCGCCAGCTACGTGCGGAACAAGCTGCGTCGAACCATTGAGGATCTCGGCGTCCTGGTCAACGGCAACGAAGAGTACTTCTATGCCAACCCGGGCGAAGGCAACGCCAGCACCACCCCTGTGTCGGGCGGATCTCAGCCGTTCCCCACCCCCAAGGCGTCGCGCACCTATGACGCCGCCGAGTTCATGGTCACCAAGCGCTTCGGTAGCTGGTTCGGTTCGGCCAGCTACGTGTACAGCCGCCTGTATGGCAACTATGCGGGATTGGCCAGTACGGATGAAATCCGGACGGGCGCGGACGGCGTCGGCGTTTTCGCGCTCGACCAACAATCCTCCGGTGTAATCTCGCGTCCCGGCGGCAACGCCAACCGCGCCTGGGACATCGACGAACTGCTTTGGGATTCCCGCGGCAACCTCAATCCACAGGGCCGCCTGGCCACCGATCGCCCGCACGTCATGAAGCTCTATGGGTCGAAATCGTTCAAGTGGAGCGAGACGATGGGCACCGATCTCGGTATGTTCTTCTACGGCGGCTCCGGTACGCCGCTCACCACTCTCGTCAACACCATCAACGGCACGCAGACCTTCGTCAATGGCCGTGGCGATCTGGGCCGCACCCCGTTCCTCACCCAGACCGACATCGTGGTTGGCCACGAGATCAGCGTTTCGGAAGGAAAGCGCCTCCGCTTCGAATTCAACGCGCAGAACCTCTTCAACCAGAAGACCGCGCGCAGCAAGTGGACGCAGCTCAACCGCGCCCGTACCAGTGCCGAAATCAATCTGAGCAAAGTGGACTTGGCCCAGGGTTATGACTACAATGCTTTGATCGCCGGCACCTCCGAAGGTTCCAAGGCGCTCTCACCGTTGTTCGGAATGGTGGACTGGTTCAATCCCGGCTTCTCGGGGCGGTTCCTCGTCAAGTTCATTTTCTAAAACGAACACTCCATCGCATCAACCCCAAACGGCCGGCTTCCTCACCAAGGGAAGCCGGCCGTTTTACATTCCAGGGAACAGATCCCGCAACGCCGGATACATCTGCCGGAACATCGCATACCCCCGCCCATACGCCGCCACGCCCTCCGGACCCGGCTCTACCGTAGCCGTCTCCCGAATCAACGCCCCACAAGCTTCCGGTACGCTCCCGAACAACCCGCTTCCCACCATCGCGAGCAACGCCACTCCATAAGCCGACCCCTCCTGCGCCGCCACCGTCGCCACTGGACGCCCGAACACATCCGCCAATATCCGCCGCCATAATTCGCTCCGCGCCCCGCCGCCGGAAACACGCACTCGCGACACCGGTACGCCCATCCCGTCAATCAACGACAAACAATCCTGCAGGCTATACGACACGCCCTCGATCACGCTCCGGATCAGGTCCGCCCGCGTATGCTTGGCCGTCAACCCGATCCATCCGCCCCGCGCGTACGGATCCAAATGCGGCGTCCGCTCGCCCATCAGGTACGGTAGCCAATACAACCCTTGCGACCCTGGCGCCGCCCGCTCCGCTTCCGCCGTCAACGCGTCATAGGACTCACCCGGCGCCAGTTGATTTCGCAACCACTGCAAGCTCAACCCGGCCCCCTGCGTCACGCCCATCACATGCCACTTGCCCGGCACCGCATGACAAAACGTATGTACCCGCCCCTGCGGATCGTACGCCGCCTCATCCAAATGCGCGAACACAACGCCCGACGTCCCCAACGTACACGACGCGATACCGGATTCCACAATCCCATTGCCCACCGCGCTCGCCGCCTGGTCCCCGCCTCCGCCCACAACCGGTGTACCCGCTGCCAGCCCCGTCGCCCCGGCCGCCTGCGCCGATACCACTCCCGTCACCTCCGGCGACTCATAGACTCGCGGCAATATCCCCGCGTCCAGCCCGAGCTTACTCACCAAGTCCAGTGACCAACGCCGGTTCACCACGTCGAACAGCGCCGTCCCCGAAGCGTCGGAAACCTCCGTAGCATATT
>JBGSME010000864.1:0-2926 GCA_041740335.1 Bryobacteraceae bacterium
GCATACGCTCTCCCCAGAAGCCTATAACGACTATCTGCAGGGGCTCTTTCAGGTGCGGCAGGATTACGAAAACAGCGCCAAAGCCATCCCCTTCTTTGAGCGCGTGGTTGCGGCGGCGCCGGATTCAGCGCTGGGCTACGCGGGCCTGGCCGAGGCGCTGCTCCAAACGCAGTACGTGACAGGAGACCGGTCACTCGAGCCGAGAGCGGTGACGGCTTTGGACAGGGCAGAGCAGCTCGATCCAGACTTGGCTCAGGTCCACATGATGGCGTGCCGGTTGAACTCCCACACCGGCCGGTACGAGCGCGCGCTCGCCGATTGCCGGCGTACTGTGGAACTGGAACCCACTGCGGTCGAAGCCTACATCGAGATGGGCTACGTGCTTGCGCTGGTCGGCCGCTACGCCGACGCCGAGGCTGCATTCAATGCGGGAATTAGCGCTCAGCCTGATTACTACAAGCCCTACATCGACGCCGGTCTCCTGTACTACGAGCGGCACGATTATGATTCGGCGGAACGGCGCTGGCTCGAAGCGGTTCGTCTCAATCCGGTTCACACCAGGGCCCGGATCAATCTCGGGTACGTGTATCTGTATACAGGCCGGCTCAATGACGCCGATCGGGAAGCCCGGGAGTGTCTGCGGTTGCGCCGGTCGAGAGCCGCGCTCGAGCTGTGGGGCTCCGTGTTGCGAGTCCAGCGGCAGGACCGGGAAGCGGTAGCCGTTTTTGAGGAGGCCGCGCGCACCCCGCCCTCGAGCCCATGGATCTGGGCCGATCTCTCGGCTGCCTATCGCAAGGTGGGCCGCGCCGTGGACGCCGCAGCCGCCGATCGCCGAGGCCTGGCCGAAGTGCTGCGGCGGCTGGCGATCAACTTTCGCGATCCGGACACATGCTCATGGTGCGCCTTCTACCATGCATCTAATGGCGAAAAGGCCGCCGCGCACAGCCGAGCCGCCGAGGCACTCGCGCTCGCGAACCCGCCGTTGGCCAGAGTCCTCAAGCGGCTCATTTTCACTTATGACGCGTTACAGGAGTTCGACGCGGCGGTAAGTCTCATCGAAACTGCGCCGCCGGCGTTCGCCAAAGAGCTTTGGTTCGGTGTGGACGTGTCGGATACAGTCCGGCGCGATCCACGGTTCGCGCGTTTGATTCGTTAGTTCGAGAAAAAAGGAGTTTTCGGATGTCTGTAGAAGTCGATTACTTTCAGATCACGCTGCCCGGTGACGTGACCTTGAAACTCAAGGTTGCCGATCCGAGCCAAGACACGATGGTGTATCTGACCGTGGAGAACAGTGGCAAGGACCTAAGCTTCACTTACACGGGGACGAATCCTCGAGGGTCCCGGATCGCGGCTGTGCCGGCCGGTACAGCCGCTCCGTCCCGCAGCGTTGCGGCCTATGTGACGCCGGACGGACGAAGCATCAGTGCGCACACCGTTAACCGGGTTCAAGCGAGCGTGGGAGGCGCAATCGTGACCTTTGACGACCCTGGCGGCATCAGTTTTCTCGGTGGCCCTGGCGATTCGCAACATTAGCAACTCGAGCAACACCGCGTAAGTACGCTTCCAGCCCGGATCCTCATGGCTCCGGGCTTTTCTTTGCGGACTTCTCCTCTTCGCCACGCTATATGGCGCAAGGAGACAGTCAATGAGAAGAGTTCTTACCACCCTGGCGCTGGTTACCAGCGTCCTATCCGCGCAGACAAGTTCCGCGCTCGCCCCGCAATTCGCGCACGTCGATTTCGTCCGCCCAATGCCCGGTAAGTCCGCCGAGTATAGCGTGGCGCTCCGCGATAAAGTTCTTCCCGTGCATCAGGAGCGTGTGCGGCAAGGCGCGGAAGTGGCCTTCCTGAACTATGCGCGGCAATTCCCGCACGGATCTGGGCTCGCGGCACAGTCGATGCGGATCATGCTCACCAACCAAGCCGGCGGCGCCGCGGAGCCTCAGACTTCGAACGCCGGTATTCCCAGGGGCTTGTTCACCACCGTCAACGGGGAGTTGTGGCAACTGCTCGACAGCATCGATATGCCGCGATTCCTCCGGTCAAAATACATCCGGGTGATTTTCGGAAAAACCTTACCTGGAAAAAGAGAAGATTTCCAGCGCTTTCTGAAAGACACTTACAAGCCATGGCTCGAGGAAGGCGCCAAGGAAGGCCGCTTCAACGCGGCCGTGTTCTTCCGGACCTTGTTCCCCGGTGGTCAAAGCGCCGAGTATGACCTCGTGGTGATGTATGCCTACGATGACGTCGCCAAAGCCGTTCCAGCCGTTCCCGCTGGAGGGCCGACGAATCCTCGCGTGCGTGTCAATAACGAGGCCTTGAATAACCTTCGCACGATAGTACGTCACGAGTTGTGGCAGTAGACGCTGCGGACCGAATAGGAGCAGTCATGAGAGCTGCAATGATTCTGCATGCCTTCACCGGCGATCATGCCAACTGCTGGCGTAACCGTCAGGTAAACGAGATCCTACTTACCGCGCAGAGTGACTCTGGCGATAGCTTCAACGCCATCGTTCCCGGGGCCATGCGTGTCCGGCTCATTGCGCCGGCCGCACGGGAGCTTCCTGTCACCTCCGTGATTCGCGACGGGGAGATCTTCCGCGCGCAACTGGCCCGCTATGACGACGAAGCGCGCGTACACAGCGGGTTCTATCTGGCTTCGGTGTTCGCCGTGGTATTCGTGCCGGGTGGCGAGGAGTTCACTGGCACGGCCCTGGCGAGCATCATGATCGACGAAGATCTTCCCGAGGTCCCGCGGCCGCCGGGAGGGCCGATCGAGGCACGGACGGCCGCCGCCACCTAACACTTACCGGAAAACGGAACCTGGGATGTTGAGACCGCCTGCAAGCCAGCCCGGACCTCGGCGACAAGGGTGTGGCCGTATTGGCCGGCAGGGGGCCGAACCGGTTACGTGCGCGTGGTGCGCC
>JBGSME010000865.1:0-3898 GCA_041740335.1 Bryobacteraceae bacterium
ACTGGGCCCCCTATCGCGATCCGGACGGCGAAGCAGATTCCGGGGAAGACGGCGGAGGCGACGACGATTCGCCGTGGGTGCAGCGCGAGCAGGTGCATGAAGGCGCAGGCGTGCTGGATGCCGACGGCAAAGCAACGGTTCGTTTCAAGACCGCGCCCGGCGAATTCGATATGCGTTATCGCGTGGAGGCGCGCGTCACCGATGCCGCCGGCCGCGAGATCGCCGGCGCGGGATTCGTGGTGGCCACCGTGGGCAATTACTTCGTCGAGATCCAGGCGAACAAGTACGTCTACGATCCCGGCGAGCGGGCAACCTACACCATTGAAGCCAAGGACTACGACGGGAAGCCCGTGCCGAATGCCGTCTACCGCGTGGAAGTCCGGCAGTGGAATTGGGAGGACAAGAAGGGCAAGGTGATCGCGGTGTCAACCGGGTCGACCGGCGCTGACGGCAAAGGGACGGCGCAGGCCGCGCTCGACGGAGGCTCATACATTGCGACGGTGGAATCGCGGACGCCCGAAGGACGCACGGTTTCCGATCGCGCCTATTCCTGGGTATCGGGCGGAGCCTCGTGGTACTCGTCAAGCCAGCAGCGCGTGCAGATCGTCCCGGACAAGAAGTCCTACGCGCCGGGCGATGTGGCGAAAGTGCTGATCGTGGCGAAACCCGGGTCGCACCTGTGGGTCACCGCGGAAGGCCAAACTGTGCACAAGTCGCACTTCGTTACCGCGAAAGACTCGTCGGTGACAGTGGAGTTTCCAGTCGCACGCGAATACGCGCCGAACTTCTTCGTGTCCGCGGTGGTGATGCGAGACGGCGAACTGGCGCAAGGGGCGCGATTGATCAAGGTGCCGCCGGTGGAACATCATCTCGACGTGAAGCTCACGCCCTCCAAACCGCAATTCAAGCCCGGCGAGCCGGCCGTCTACACCGTGGAAACGAAAACGTTGACGGGCAAGCCGGTGGCGGCGGAACTGAGCGTCGGTGTCGTCGACGAGGCGATCTACGCGATCCGGCCCGACGGCGCGCCCGATATCCGCGGCTTCTTCTACGGCCGCGAATACAACCGGGTCAGCATGGATTCGTCACTCAACTACTACTTCCAGGGCGAAGCCGGACGGCGTCGAATGCAATTGGCACGCATGCGCCCGGATCGGCCGTTCGCGCAGTTGAAGCCGGACCGGCTCGTGCAGCCCAAGGTTCGCAAGGCGTTTCCGGATACAGCGTATTGGTCGGCGTCGGTTCGCACCGATGCGGCAGGCCGCGGCGAGGTAAAGTTCGAGTATCCGGATTCGTTGACTACGTGGCGCGCCACGGCGCGCGCCGTTACCGCCGATACGAAAGTGGGCAGCGCGGTGGATCGCGTGATCGTGCGTAAGAATCTGCTGATCCGCCTATCGACGCCGCGTTTCTTCCGGCATGGCGACACCATGACCGTCTCGGCGATCGCCCAGAATTACCTGGCGAACGAGAAGACGGTCCGCATATCGCTCGAGGCGAAGGGGCTGGAAATCGTGGACGGCCGGGCGCAGGACATCACGGTGCCGAGCCGCGGCACCGCCTCCGCCGATTTTCGGGTGAAGGTTCCACCGGGCGGCCTGGACGCGGTGCTGCTCGGCAAGGCGCTGAGCGACGAGGAGTCCGACGCGATTGAACTTACCGTGCCGGTGATTCCGTTCGGTGTGAGGCACTCGGAATCGCGCGGCGGATCGTTCGGCGGTAGTGACGATAGCGCCGAGGCGTCGCTCACGTTTCCGCCCGGCGCAGAACCGGGGTCGCGAAAGATTGAGCTTTCGGTTGCGCCTTCTGTCGGAGGCACTGTTTTCCAGGCGCTCGACTATCTCACGGCTTTTCCCTACGGTTGCACCGAACAGACGATGTCGAGCTTTGTGCCGAATATCATCGTCTCGCAGGCGACGCGGTCACTCGGCCTGAAGGCGCGGGTGAACGAAGCGGAACTGAAGATCAAGATCCGCGCCGGGCTCGATCGTCTCTACGACTTCCAGCACGAAGACGGCGGATGGGGCTGGTGGAAGACCGACGACAGCGACGTGTTCATGACGTCGCATGTGCTGTCCGGGTTGGCGCAAGCGATGACCGCGGGGCAGAACGTGGACGAAGAACGCCTCGGCCGGGGCGCCTCCTGGCTGGCGCGCGCGAATCTTTCGAAAGAGCCGCTGGACTTACAGGCGTACGCCGCCTACGCGTTGGCGATCGCGAACCATGGGGATCCGGCCCGGCTCGGCCGCCTCTTCGCCCAGCGCGGCAAATTGAAACCCTATGGCGTCGCACTAGTGGGCCTGGCGTTGCATGCGGCCCAGGATCAGCGTGCCGCCGCAATCGCCGATGAACTGGAGAAGACAGCGCGCGTCACCACGCTCGAAGCATCGTGGCCGCAGGATGCCGACGATCTGATGCGCATCTACACCGACACGACGCCCGAAGCCACCGCATCGGCGTTGAAGCTGCTCACAGCCGTGCGTCCGAACAGCGAATTGCTCGCCAAGGCCGCCACCTACCTGGTGAATCATCGCAGCCAGGGTTACTACTGGAACTCGACCAAGCAGACCGCGATGGTGATCTACGGCCTCACTGACTACATGAAAACGAGCGGGGAACTGAAGCCGGATTACACGGTGAACGTAGAGGTAAACGGAAAATCGGTTTTGTCCAAGCGCTTCACCGCGGACGATCCGCTGGAGCCGGCCACGCTCACCCTCGATGCGGCGGCGCTTGCGCCAGGTGAGAATCGGATCAGAGTGAGCCGCTCCGGCGCGGGGCGCGTCTATTGGTCGGCGCGCGCGGCGCACTACTCGGCCAGCGCAACTCCGGCCGTCCGTGGATCGAGATCTCTCAACGTGGAACGGTCTTACTACAAGCTGACGCCGGAGCAGCGCGAAGGAAAGATCGTCCATCGCATGGAGCCGTTCGACGGCAACGCGGCGGCCGGCGATGTGATCGCGGTCCGGCTGCGTGTGCGCAGTGGAGGCCAGTGGCGCTACCTGATGATCGAGGATCCGATTCCCGCGGGCGCGGAAATCGTCGAGCGCGACAATCTCTACGACCTCGACCAAAAGCCCGACTGGTGGGCATACTATTTCACCCGCCGCGAATATCGAGACGATCGGGCGGTGTTCTTCCAGACCTATGCCGAAGACGGCGACGCCACCTATGTGTATCTGCTCAAGATGGTAAACGCCGGGCAGTATCGCGTGAGTCCGGCGCGCGTGGAACCGATGTATGAGCCCGACCTCTACGCGGTTTCTGCCGCGCAGGCAATGGAGGTCCGGCAATGATCGGGCGCGTGTTGCGTCATCCGGGCTTGATCGCCGGGCAGGCCGCCGGCCACGCGGTGTTGTTCGGAGCATTCTATTGGTGGCTCGGCTTTGCGGAATCAGGCAGCTTTGCGTTGTTGTTGTCGCTGGCCGCACTGCTATTGATGGCGGCGGGCGTAGTGGCATTGGCGCGGCGCGCGAGGCAGCAGTTGGCGGCGGCAGGGCCTGCCCGGCCGGTGGACGGAGTGGTTGCCGTGCTGTTGTTTGGAGCGGCGGTTGCGATCGCGTACTGGTTGGTGGGATGGGTTCCGGAATTTGAGGGATTCACCACACAAGCAATCAGCATGGCGGTGCGCTGGGGCACCGGCTACCTGCTGGTGGTTGTCGCTTGGTTAAGCTTGTTGGCGGCCACTTCGGCGGGTAAGCCGGTGGAGAGCCAGCCAAGCACCGCCGCTCTGCCGTAACGATCAACCAGTGCCGCTACGCGCGACTTCGCGTTCCGGTAAGCCGCGCGCATTTCTGCCTCGTTCAACGGTTCGCGCAGCGACGCTTCCCCTCCACCGCCCGTCGATCGCGCCGGATTCTCCAGATAGAGCACCAGCCCTTCGCGGAACCAATCGGGC
>JBGSME010000866.1:0-11397 GCA_041740335.1 Bryobacteraceae bacterium
TCATACGCTCGCCCTGGCCGCGGCACATTCCTCCCACCACGCGGCAAGGCGTACCTGGCATCGAGCGAACCGCGCGGGGACGGCTGTGGACGGTATACGGCAGAGACGTCGAGAGTCCGCGTAACTATCAGGTACTGAGAAGCAGCGATGACGACGGGCGATCCTGGTCCGGCGTGAGGCTGATGATTCTGCCGCGCAATGGGGTGCGTGCCATGTCGGCGGCCATCTGGATCGATCCGCCGGGACGCATGTGGGTTTTCTGGGGGCAGAGTTTCGGGCTCCAGGACGGCCGTTATGGCGTGTGGGCCATCGTCACAGCCGACCCCGATTCCGATGAGCCCGGTTGGACCCCGCCGCGGCGCATCGGTGACGGAATCATGCTCAACAAGCCCACGGCGCTTAGCAACGGCGAGTGGCTCTTCCCGGCGTCGGTATGGAAAGCGGAGAACAGTTGCCGGGTGATCGCGTCCGCCGACGAGGGCAAGACTTTTCATGTTCGGGGCTCCGCCAACATCGCTGACGCAGCAGCGCGAGGGCCCGATGAGCCGATGATCGTCGAGCGGAAAGACGGCACGTTGTGGATGCTCGTCCGCAGCCGCGGTATCGCCGAGACGTTTTCGCGCGATGGCGGGAGAACATGGAGTCCGGTGGCGCAGACCGGCATCCAGCATCCTGCTTCCCGGTTTTTCATTCGCCGGCTGCGATCGGGCAACTTGCTGCTGGTGAAACACGGTCCGCTCGAGCAGCGCACGGGGCGCGAGCAATTGACCGCGTATTTGTCGGACGACGATGGCCTCACATGGAGCGGCGGGCTGTTGCTCGATGACCGGAAGGGAGTTACCTATCCGGACGGCGCGCAGGCGGCCGATGGGACGATCTACGTGGTCTATGACTACAGCCGCACGCCGGATGGAGTGATCCTGTTGGCTGCATTTCAGGAAGAGGATGTTCGGGCAGGGAAGGCGGTGACGGGCGGCGTCCGGATGCGGGTTGAGATAGACGGCCTGAGAAAGGAATAGCGAATGGGCGCGGAGTGATGGCGCGCTCTCCGCCGCCGGCCGATAATGGGGGCATGCGCCTTGCGTCCTTTCTCGTGCTCGCTTGCGCCGCGCCATGGGTTCTGGCTGCCCAGCCGCCTGCCGCGCCTCCCTCGGCCTGGATTTCTCTGTTTGACGGCAATTCCCTCAAAGGCTGGAAGGAGACCCCGTTCCATGGGCGCGGCGAGGTACGGGTGAAGGACGGAACCATCCTACTGGGCGACGGAAGCCAGACCGGAATCACGTGGACAAGCGAATTCCCCTCCTCCGGCTACGAAATTCGATTTGAGGCCGCCCGGTTAAAGGGCAATGACTTTTTCGCCGGAATCACGTTTCCGGTGAATGACACGTTTTGTTCGTGGATCAGCGGGGGCTGGGGCGGCGCGGTGGTCGGCCTCTCCAACGTCGACGGCTACGACGCCTCTGAAAATGACACCTCGATCGACGTGGATTTCGAGAACGGGCGCTGGTATGCGTTTCGCCTGTCGGTGACCAAGAGCCGGATCCAATGCTGGATCGATGGCCGCCCGGTGATCGACGCCGACATTGCCGGGCGCAAGGTGGGCCTTCGCTTCGACGATTCCGATCTCTCCACGCCGTTAGGGTTTGCTTCCTATAGGACCACGGCGGGAATCAGAAACGTCGAGTACCGGCTGCTACCTGAATCCGCCAACCATTGATTGACCGCGGAGACAGGGCGCCGGCCAAGCGGGCGTGAGCAGGCCGTCCGTGCCGGCGTGACCGTGCTGTATAATTTGTTGCAGTGGCGGGCAACCTCGCCGCGTGAAGGGAGCACTCATGAATCGGCGTTATTTTCTGATGGGTTCGGCGGCAGCCACCGCCACAAAAGTCGTCCGGGCCGCGCAGAGTCCCAACGACACCGTCCGAATCGCAGTCATCGGATGCGGTGGACGAGGCAACAGCCACATGGGCGCATGGACATCGCAGACGAATGTGGAACTGGCCGCGCTGGTCGACGTCGATGATTCGCACTCGGAGCGCTACGTCGGCACTCTTCAGCGGCAAGGCAAGAAAGCCGTGCCCACGTTCCGCGACATCCGCAAGGTGCTCGAGGACAAAAATATCGACGCTGTGTCGATCGCCAGCCCCAATCATTGGCATACGCTGCAAACCATCTGGGCGTGCCAGGCCGGCAAGGACGTCTACGTTGAGAAGCCCTGCTCGCACAACGTATTCGAATCCATGCAGATCGTTGCGGCCGCGCGAAAGTACAACCGTATGGTTCAGATGGGTAGCCAAAGCCGCTCCTCACCCGCTTTGCAGGAGGCCGTCCAGAAGATGCGCGACGGGGAGTTCGGCGAAATCTACATGGCGCGCGGACTGTGCTATAAGTCCCGCAACACGATCGGCAAGACCCCGGTTGAGAAGGTACCGCCTGGCGTCGACTACGATATGTGGACCGGCCCCGCTCCGCTTCATCCCTTCACGAAGAACCGTTTCCACTACAACTGGCATTGGTTCTGGGACACTGGCAACGGCGACCTCGGCAACCAGGGAATTCACGAAGTGGATATCGCGCGCTGGGGACTGGGCGTGACCCACCCGACGAAGGTTAGCGGTATCGGCGGAAAGTTCATGTTCGACGACGATCAGGAAACGCCGAACACAATCAGCGCGTCGTTTGAATTCAACGTCGGCGGCAAACCTAAGATGATGACCTTCGAGGTCCGCCATTGGTACAGCAACCACGAGGCCGGCATCAACGCCGACAAGCCGGGTAACACAATCGGCAACATGTTCTATGGCTCTGACGGTTACCTCGCGATCCAGAACTATAACAAGTACTACAGCTTCATGGGCCGGGATCAGAAGCCCGGACCTACGCGGACCGAACGCGACAACCACTTCGAGAACTTCATCGCCGGAGTGCGCAGCCGCAAACGCGAAGAGTTGAATGCCGAAATCGAAGAAGGCGCAATGTCGTGCGTGCTGATGCACCTCGCCAATGTTTCCTATCGCGTCGGCCGTACTCTTCACTGGGACGAGAAAACGTGGTCAGTCAAACACGACCCGGAGGCGAACGCGATGCTCACCCGGAAGTACCGGGCGCCCTATATCGTTCCCGCGAAGGTCTGAAAAACTTTAAGGGCCGCCCACCCGGCGGCCCTTCCTTCTTCCACGGGTCTTATTCAGTTCCATCAGGGCGGATTAGCGCCTGCGCTTCCGCGCCGGGCGCGATCGCTTGGCATCGCGAAGTTTCTTGGCTCGCACCTGCTGTACGGCCTCGGCCTTTTTCAGTTCGTCGCGTTTCGCGGTCAACTGAGCAGGAGTAGCCGCAACCGTGGCGGGGGCGGCGGGCACCTCGGCCGATGCGCCCCCAACGTACCGGGTCAGTTCGTCGAAAACCATGTCGCTACCCTTGTAGAGCTTCAACCCGATCTCCACCTCGCCGCTCGATCGCGCGTAAGTGACCGATCCACGGCGGGCCATCAGCATATCGAGCGGAACCGTGCGTTCATTGCCCCCATCGCGAATCGAGAGGACTCCGCGTTCGGCTTCCTGAACACCGGGCACTTCGCGATCCCACAGCACCAGCAGTTGATCGTTATACGGTTCCACGCGGAGCACCGCGGCCGACACCTTTTCCACGGGGCGCGTGACGAACCATCCGAACATGCCGACCGCCAGCAGCGCAGCGATACCGAGTGGTATCTTCCAGGCCAGTCCGGAACCACGCACCTCCCCGTCCGGGATCGGCTTCAATGGCTGCCACTCCCGGGCACGGACCGGTTCCTCGACCGGCGCTGCGACATTCGCGTCGGCAACGGCCTCGGATTCGTCGACGACCGGCCGTTCACGCCGCTGCGCCTTATTTACGCTCAACTCGGCCGGGCGTTTGCCGCGTCCGGACGCGGCGGATTTCCGTTTGGGGCGGAGGGCCATGGCCGGATTCGGCGCAACCGCGAATTCCTGTTCGGCCTTCTCGCCGCGCACCGAGCCATCCACGTTGCGGAAAAAGAATCCAGCCGTGACAGGTTTGGCCTTGGCGTAGCAAAACACCAGCGAAACGGCCCACGGATCCGGGAAGTACCGGTCAAAGATCGCGCCATCGTCGGAGGAAAGATAGAGCCCGCTGCGAGTATGAGTATGAAACCAGCCCACCGGTTGGAGACCGTCGAGTTCCGGGGCCGTCGCCCATTCCTCGCCCGTGCGCTCCAGATCGGCAAGGTCCCTTTCGGAGAGGATGAATCCCGGCCCTCTGGCGTGCTCGCAGGGCATTGGGCGCCACTCGAGAATACGCAAAACGCCGTCGGCGTAGTGACCGAAAAGAACGGCGCCCACTTCCATTCCACCGTGGGGAATTTTCTGGAACCACTCTTCCCCATAAACGCGCAGCTCTTCGAGTACCTGGCGCGAATATTCTACTGCAAACGGACAGCCGTCTGTCACCCACCGGGCGCTATCATCTGGCTGCAACTGCGGCGAGGATGCAGGCATTTTTTTCCTTTTTGTAAGTCCGCTTCCTGGGCTAAAGTACGGACCGTACTCTATAGTGTGCACTACTTGGCCACCTGCGGCAAGTAGTAGGTTCCCGACCTGGGTTGTGGTTTCCCCAATCGGGGAGGGGGCATGGGATTGCATCACAAGTCCGATTCTGGGTCCATTTCAGCGTCGCGGCAACGAGCGTTAGTTCTAAAATAGAGGGTACCGCTCCTATGGACCTTACCCCGACTCCGCGAAGGCAATATTCCACCGTCGCTGTTACCGCTCTTCGACTCGCGGTGGACTCCATTCGCGCGCACAAACTCCGCAGCGCGCTGACGCTCCTCGGGGTGATTATTGGCGTGGCGAGCGTGATCCTGGTGGGTGCGGCCATCGATGGCCTGGGGGTGTACGCGAAGGACTCAACAGCTAAGGCGTTCGGCAGCGATTCCTATCTCATCGCGCAGATCGCCCAAGTGGGCCGGTCAACCCGGAAGGAACGCGCCGAGAAACTGAAGCGGAACAAGCGCATCGCGTCGGAGGAGCTCGACTACCTGCGCGTCACCACCGGGGATCAGATTCAATATAGTCCCTACCGGGTGCAGATCGAAGATGTAAGGCGGGATAACATTCTTTTCGAAGGCGCCACCATCATTGGCGTGGCGGCAGCCATGGCGGACTTGCGCGATCTGGCCATCGCGGATGGGCGTTTCTTCACCGAGCAGGAAGAACGGATGCGCCAGAATGTCTGCATTATCGGCGACGAGATACGCCAAACTCTTTTCCCGGGCACATCGCCGCTGGAACAATCGATCAAGATCCGGGGCATCGATTTCCGGGTGATCGGCCAGCAGGAAAAACTAGGGGCCGTGGGTGGGCGAAGCCAGGACAATCAGGTATGGCTGCCTTCGCCCTCGTTCACTCGTGTATTCGGGCCGGAGCGGTCAATGGCGGTGTTTGGGCGTCCGCGGCCCGGCTCGGGATTGGACTTCTATTCCGGTTTGGACCTGACGCGCGTCGCGTTGCGCACGAGGTTCAAAACGCCTCCCGGCGCCGAGGATAACTTCGACATATTGACGCCCGATTCGATTCGTTCGTTCGTGGACCAGATATTGGGATTAGTAGCGGCGGTTGTCGTCCCGGTGACCTGCATATCGCTCGTGGTAGGGGGCATCGTGATCATGAACATCATGTTGGTGAGCGTCACCGAGCGCACGCGGGAGATTGGGATCCGCAAAGCGATCGGCGCCAGGCGCGGGGATATCATGCTGCAGTTCCTGATCGAAGCCGTGTTATTGTCCCTGTGCGGCGGCGCGATCGGCCTGACCATCGGGGCGGCCGGCGCCTACGTGCTCGGGGTGGTGCTGGAGGTGGATCTGCCGGTAACGGCCACCTACGTGATTCTCTCGATTGTGGTCTCGAGCCTCGCAGGGATACTTTCGGGGTGGTATCCAGCATCGCGCGCGGCGGCCATGGATCCGGTGGCCGCGCTCCGGGCTGAGTAACCGAATGCACGTAAATTTCAAAGAAACACTCGGGATGGCGCTTGGCGCGGTATGGGTCAACCGTTTCCGGTCCGGGCTGACGATACTTGGGATCGTGATCGGCATCACCACGGTGGTTACCGTTTCGAGTCTGTTGACCGGGCTTCGGAAAGGCGTGGTTGTATTTTTCGAAGAGTTCGGTCCGGATAACATTTTTCTGAACCGCGTGAGCGGGGATCCGGCGTCGCCGGGGCTGCCGAAGGAACGGAAGCGAAAGTCGATCCGGCGTGAGTACGCCGCCGCGATCGAGCTGCAATGCCCATCGGTTGTGAGAACGAGTGTTTCCCTGTTTGTGCCGGGGATCATCAACGGACGGCCGATGACGGCTCGTGTGCGAGGGTTCGAGTCCGACAATGTGAACGTGGCCGGATCGACGTACAGTTCATTCCTGGTGCAGCCCCGCGAGGTCCTGTACGGCCGGACATTCACGCAAGAGGAGGCCACCCGCGGCGACAAGGTGGCGGTGTTGGGGGCGAACCTATCCGAGGCGCTGTTTCCCGGGAAGAATCCAACCGGGGAGAGCTTCATCCTGGACGGGGCAGAGTTCCGCGTGGTGGGCGTATTCGCGCCGGCGAAAGGCGGCTTTTTCGGCGAGAACGGGCTTGACCGGCAAGTTCTGCTGCCGCTGCGCACGGTGGAAATGCGGTATCCGCAGATCGAGAGCTATTTCATTGTGGCGCAGGCACGGGCCGGGCAGCGGGATCAGGCGATTGAGGAAGTGCGCGCTGCCGCCAGGCGCCTCAGGCGCACGGTGGGTCCCGATGATTTTTCACTGACCACGCCGGACGAGATCATCAAACAATTCGATTCCTTGACGAGCATGATACTGCTGGTTTCGATCGCCATTTCGGCTCTCGGCTTATTGGTGGGCGGCATCGGGGTGATGAACATCATGCTCGTGAGCGTCACCGAGCGGACCAGGGAAATCGGTGTCCGGATGGCGGTGGGGGCAACGCGCGGCGATATAGTGGGGCAATTTCTCCTTGAAGCGATCACGCTCACCGGCCTAGGCGGAATAATCGGGATCGTTTTCGCGGTGCTGGTTACGCTGGCCATCTCGGCCCTGGTGCCATCGTTACCGTCGCAGGTGCCGCCGTGGGCCGTGGGGGCAGGTTTCGGCACGGCAGTGAGCGTCGGCTTGTTCTTCGGAGTCTGGCCGGCGGTCCAGGCCTCGCGGTTAGACCCGGTGGAGGCCCTGCGGCACGAGTAGTCCGTTGGCTTATTCAGGGATCCAGCCGCGGCACCTTTTGCGCCGGTTCACGACGACATCGACTGACTGGTTTGGGCCGGCCCGGAGCCGGGGCGGAGGGGGCGCCTGCTAGACCAGGCCAGCGCGCTCAAGCAACGCCGCCGGGTCCGGATCGCGGCCCATGAAACGCCGGTACAGCTCCACCGGATCCTCGCTGTCCCCGCGCGACAGGATACAGTCGCGAAACGCCCTCCCGGTTTCCGAAGAGAATACGCCTTCCTTACGGAATCGCGTGAATGCATCCGCGTCCAGCACCTCGGCCCACTTATACGAGTAGTAGCCAGCGGCGTAACCAACGGGACTGGCGAATAAGTGAGTAAATGAGCATAACATTGCGTGATCGGCGGGAAGCCGGGCCGGGGAGAAACGCTGCAGCATGGCGCGGCCCCAGGCTACGGGATCGCCGTCGCGGCCGGGGTCGTACTCACGATAGAGCTGCAGATCCACGAACGCGAAGCTCAACTGCCGCATCTGGGCGTTGGCGGCGCGGAACGTGCGTGCGTTGTTCATGCGGTCGAATAATTCCTCGGGCAGCGGCTCGCCGGTCTCAAAGTGCCGCGCGAACAGGTCCAGCGACTCACGCTCCCAGCACCAATTCTCCATGATCTGCGACGGCAACTCCACAAAGTCCCACGGCACGCTGGTGCCGGCCAGCGATCGAACCTCGACCTTACTCGTGAGGTGATGCAGCAGGTGGCCGAACTCGTGAAATACGGTTTCCACTTCGCGGTGCGTGATCAGCGCCGGACGGCCTTCCGATGGCGGAGTCATGTTGCCGCACATCAATCCTAAGTGTGGTTCAAAGCCGCCGGCGCGGGGACCGCCGGTCACGAACGAGTCCATCCACGCGCCCTGCCGCTTGTTCTCACGCGGGAACCAATCGGCGTAGAAGCCGCCGAGCAGCGTACCGTCGCCATCCCGCAAGTGATAGAAGCGGACGGCCGGATCCCACCCCGGCACACCCTCTTTTTCCTCCACGCGGACGCCGAACAGGGTCTCCACTAACTGGAACAGGCCGGCCAGTACACGATCGAGCGAAAAGTACGGGCGCAGCATTTCTTCGTCGAAATCGAAACGCGCCTTGCGAAGCTTTTCGGCGTAGTAGCCAACGTCCCACGGCTCAAGGGGCGGTGCGCCGGGCCCCTCCAACTCACGCCGGAACGATTCCAAATCGCTGTTCTCGCGATCGAAGAACGGCTGTGTCTTCCCGTGCAGTTCCTCAAGAAACGCAACGGCGCGCGCGCCATCACGCGCCATTCTATCTTCGAGGATGTAAGCGTCGAAGCTAGTGTATCCGAGCAGCCGCGCCTTGGCTTGGCGGAGCTCGAGCAGGCGCGCGATGTTGGGTCCATTCGCGTGGACGCCGCGCGAAGCACGGGTTTGGTAGGCGCGGTACATCGTCTCGCGGACGGCGGCATCGTCGAGATAGGTCAGCACCGCCAGATAGCTGGGCTGTTGCAGTGTGAACCGCCATCCGTCGCGGTTCTTGGATTTCGCGCTATCGCGGGCCATTGCGAGCGCCGTCGGCGGAAGCCCGGCGAGCCGTGTTTCGTCCTCGATGATGAGTTCCCACGCGTTGGTGTCGTCGAGCACGTTTTCGCCGAACTTGGTGGCTGTGCGCGCCAGTTCGACATCGATCTTTTCGAGTTCGGCTTTCTGATCTGGAGGCAAGCCTGCGCCGTGCCGCCGGAAGTTGTCGATCGCTTTCTTGAGGTATCGCTTTGGAGCGCCGGTGAGCGAAGCGGCTTCCGGCATCGCGGCGAATTCCTGTAATGCGCGCCACAAGCCATCGTGCAGCGGAATGCGCGTATAGAACGCGCTTGCCAGCGGCTCAATGGTGTTGTAGACCTGGCGGAATTCGGGCGTGGTAGCGACGTTCTCGATGTGACGCACGATGGCGAGCGCGGTGTCGAGATCCGCGGTCATGCAGTCGAGCGCCTCCAGCGTATTGTGGTAGGTGCGTGGGCCGGCAACCGCCACAATCGCCTCCATGCGCTGTTCGCATTTGGCGATCAATTCGCGGACGGCCGGCTCTACCTGGCGGGCCTCGATGAGGTCAAACGGGATCTCGAATCCAAGCTGGAGTAAGGGGTTGTCGTTCATCTATTCCACCGGTGTGTGAGCTTCAACGATTCGATCGGTCATTGCGCGTGAGTGTTCGGCGGCGATTTCCACCGCCGATATCATCATTGAGCGAAGGCCGTGTTTCTCGAGTTCATGAATCGCCGCGATGGTGACGCCGCCGGGCGTGATGACCTGATCCCGCAGCACCGCCGGATGCAGCATTGTTTCGCGCACCAGTTTTGCCGCACCGAGCACGGTTTGCTCGGCGAGGCGGGTCGAGACATCGTGGGACAATCCCATTTTCAATCCGCCGGCGATCATCGCCTCGATCACCATGTATATGTACGCCGGTCCGCTCCCGGACAGAGCAGTGACAGCGTGCAACTGATCTTCCTCCACCCAGCAGACGACGCCGACGGAACGAAAAATACGGTCAACGATTTCTTTTTGTTCGGGCTTGGCATGTTTGTTGGAGGCAATCGAGGTGGCGCCCTCTTCCACCACCACCGGAATGTTCGGCATTGCGCGGAAGACAGGCAGGAGGCGCCCAACCGCGTTTTCGATCAGTTCCATTGGGAAGGCGGCCGCGAGGGAAACCAGGATTCGAGTCTCGCGCAAACCCCATCGGATTTGTTCGAGTACGGTGGCCATCGCGGCGGGTTTCACGGCCAAAATCACCACGTCGGACGATTCACAGGCTTCGATGTTTCCGCCGCAAGTTACTTTCACTCCGGGATACTGGGTGGCGAGTTCGGATTGCCGGCTCTTGGACTGAACCGTGGCGATGAGATGCTCGGGCGCGGTTACCCCGCCTTTCAAGATTCCCCCGAGTAGAGCCCCTCCGATGTTTCCGGCCCCTATGATTGCGATCCGCGGACCGCTTGCGTTGGACATTCTCCATATTGTAACGTCGCGCCGCCCCTGCCCGCGCGGTATTCGATTTGCGCGTATAATGAGGCTAGAGCGAACAGCCTCTCTGGCGGCCACAAGGCACGCTGGGATCTCACACCGGAAGCTAAGAATGGAATCACGCATCCGGGTCCTTGTTGCAAAACCAGGCCTGGACGGACATGATCGGGGCGCGAAGGTAATCGCCCGCGCGTTGCGCGACGCCGGTATGGAGGTTATTTATACCGGGCTTCGGCAGACGCCGGAGATGATCGTGAACGCCGCGCTTCAGGAAGATGTGCAGGTGATCGGTCTATCGATTCTATCCGGCGCGCACAATGCGATTGTGCCACGCCTGATGGAACTGCTGGCCGAACGCGGCATGACCGATGTGATCGTAGTGGTGGGGGGAATTATTCCCGATGAAGATTCCGCCGCGCTGCGGAAGTTAGGGGTGGCGGCCGTGTTTCAGCCGGGGGCATCGCTCGAAGGGATCGTGGACTTCATTCGTTCAGCCGTTGCGCAGAACGCGTGAGTTCAGGATGCCAAAAGTAACAGGATACTGGAATAGCCAAGTAACATGAATGACAAACTCAACATCGCCGTTTTCGTCGACTACGACAATATAGAAATCGGCGTAAAGAGCACCCTGCGCCGCGAGTTCCGCGTCGCCCCGGTGCTTGACGCACTGAAAGAACGTGGGGTCATCGTGGCCAAGTTCGCTTACGCAAACTGGGGCCGCCAGGAACCCGCCACGCGCCAGATGGCGGAAAACGCGGTTCAAATGGTCCAGCGTATTCCGTCGCCTCGCGGCGACAAGAATGGCGCTGATATCAACCTCGCGCTGGACGCCATGGAGATGGCTTTTACGCATCCCCATGTCAACGCTTTCGCGATCGTGAGCGGCGATAGCGATTTTATCCCGCTGGTCAACAAACTGAAGGAATACGGCAAGACCGTGTTCATTGTCGGCGGCAAGGCGTTCACCTCCACGATCCTCCAGCAGAACTGTCACGAGTTCATCAGCTATGAATCGATGTTGGATGATATGCCCGCCGCACGACCGCCCCAACAACAACAGCAGCAGCGGCGGGACAGGCCAGATCGGCGGGACGACCGTGGGGACCGGCCGCCGGACCGCTCCGAACAAGGCGCCGCACAGGACCGGCCC
>JBGSME010000867.1:0-8708 GCA_041740335.1 Bryobacteraceae bacterium
GCGTCGATCGCACCATCTATCTCTGGGACGCATCCACCTGGAAGCTCGTTCGCAAAATTACCGGCCAGCCGGAGATGATCTCTGCCCTCGAGTTCTCCCCAGACAGCACTCGCATCGCCTCCGGCGGGATGAATGAGATGCTGTTCGGAGCCCCGGTGAAAGTCATCGTCTGGGACGTCGCCACCGGTAAACCAGTTCGCACCATGGACGCAGCCCACCGCGTCGGAGCTGTCAGCTTCGCTCCTAATGGCAAGCTCCTGGCCGTAGCCGATTCCCAAAAATCCCTCTACCTCTGGGCCCTGCCCTAGAACCCGTGTGCCCACAACCGTCATGGGACCGGCATCCCGCCCTACCCCCCAGGCTTCCCGCAAAAAAAGTCAAAAGCCCGATGAATATAATCCCGCAATTCCCCTCGCTTCACCACCGCATCCAAAAATCCATGCTCCAGCAAAAACTCGCTCCGCTGGAACCCCGCCGGTAGCTTCTGCCGGATCGTCTGCTCAATCACCCTCGGCCCCGCAAATCCAATCAAGGCCCCCGGCTCCGCGATATTCAGATCCCCCAACATCGCAAAACTCGCCGTCACTCCACCCGTCGTCGGATCCGTCAACAAACTGATATAGGGCAGCCGCGCCTGATCCAATCGCATCAACGCCGACGAGATCTTCGCCATCTGCATCAGACTGATCGCACCTTCCTGCATCCGCGCCCCGCCCGACGCCGACACAATCACAATCGGACTCTTGTTCGCAATCGCCCGCTCAATCGCACGCGTGATCTTTTCTCCCACCACCGCCCCCATGCTCCCGCCCACAAACTTCAACTCCATCGCGCAGATTTCCACCGGCCGCCCATGTAACCGACCCGATCCCGCCAGAATCGCGTCGTCGATCCCCAACGCCGTTCGATTCGCCTTCAACCGCTCCCCGTAAGGCTTCGAGTCCACAAACGACAACGGGTCCGTCGACACCAACCCCTTATCCCGCTCCTCGAATTCTCCATCGTCGAACAGCGTCCTCAGCCGCGTCGCCGCGTCGATCTTGAAGTGATACCCGCACTTGTCGCACACCCACAAGTGCTCTTCCAGCCCCTTCCGCCACAGCAGTTGCGGACAGTTATCGCACTTCTGCCATAACCCCTCGGTTTTGACCTTGTTCCCGGCTTCGCCAGTCTCCGGTGTCAGACTCGGTTGCTTTCTTGTGAACCACGCCATGCAAGTGCTCGGCCCAGAAGGGCACAGTCCAAGGTAGCGCGCCCCGGGCAACCGCCGCAAGGTCCCGCTCACTCCGCAACTCCACTGGCCGCCTTAATGTTAATCCGTTCACCCGCGCGTCTCGATCTGATGTAGAATGACCCAAAGATTACGTTTTGTGAGCCTCCGTAACGGGGAGGCTGAGGGGAAGAGGGTTGATTCTGAAATCGATTTCAGCCGCGCTGGCAGCCGCCCTCGCGGCTACCGCCATCGTCGCCTATTGGCCCTTCCTGTCCCTTCCCTTCATCTCAGACGACTACACCCAAATACGCCTCGCTCGGCAATACGGCGGCATCTCAGGCTGGGGCGCTCTCGCCCTCGACCCCCTCTATCGATGCCGTGCCACTTCCCTCATCCTCACCCACTGGATCGACTCCTGGTTCGGCCTCTCCCCACTCGCCCACAACTCCGCTTCTCTGCTCATCCATGTCCTCAACACCTGCCTCATCGGAGCCGCGGGCTTTTGGCGCCGTATCGGATGGCCAGTTTCGATTCCCGCCGCCGGCTTCTTCGCCGTCTATGAAGGGCATCAGGAAGCCGTCGTATGGAACGCCGCCCTGCCCGAATTGCTCGTCTTCTTCTTTGCCGTCGCTTCTTTTCTCCTTTGGACGGCTTGGCTCGAACGCCCTCGCTGGTACTTCGCCGCCCTCACCGTCGCCGGCTTCCTCCTCGCTCTCCTATCCAAGGAATCCGGGGTAGCCATACTTCCGATGCTCGCCGCCTCCTGGATCCTCCATTCTCCTCGCCACCCCTCCGGCTTCATCCCCCTCGCCATCTGCTCCCTCCTCGCCATCTTTTACGCCTCCAGCGTTTTTCTGTCCCCGCCTGCTCACCATCTCCATCTCCGCGACGGCACTTTCTCCTGGACCGCGCCCTTCTGGATCACCCTCCCCAATAGCCTCGCCCGCATGTTCTGGATCTGGGGATTGGCCGCTCTCGCCACCCTCATCGCTTTTCGCCGCCGCGCAAACTGGCCCCTCGCCGCCGGTGCCACACTCTGGATGGCCATCACCCTGATCCCCTACAGCTTTCTCACTTACATGACCCGCGTCCCCTCCAGGCACACCTACCTCGCCAGCGCCGGTCTCGCAATCCTCATCGGCCTCGCCTGGCAAACCACTCTCGCTCAGCGCCAATCCGCCTCCTCTGCCACTGGGTTGCTTGCAGCCTTACTTTTGTTTCATAATATCGGCTACCTTTGGGTGAAGAAATTTTCTCAATACCAACGGCGCGCCGAGCCGACATTGCGATTCCTCGACTTCGCGCGCTCGCAGCCCGGACCCATTCTCGTCCGCTGCACCCCCTATACCGTAAACGTTTTGCGCGACACGGCGGTTGTCGTCCTCGGCAGAAGCGACGAAACAATTTTAGAGGCGCCCATGCCCATCGGCAACGCGCCCGCACCGGTGGATTACTGCGATATGGAGCAGCCCTAGTCAATGAAAAAACAAACTACGCCTCACGTTACGGCGAACGAGATTAGCCCGTCCGGAGGCTGCCTCTTTCCCTACGGCCTCAGCGTCTTCTTTCCCGCCTACAACGATTCGCCCTCCCTCCCGGGCCTCGTCGTCAAAACGTTCGAAGTCCTCGAAGACAGCGTCCGCGATTTCGAAGTCATCGTCGTCAACGACGGTAGTCAGGACGATACCCCAGCCGTCCTCGATCAACTCCGCGCCCAACTCGGCGAACGCCTCCGCATCATCCACCATCCCGAAAATCGCGGCTACGGCGGAGCCCTTCGCACCGGCTTCGCCGCCGCCACCAAGGAGTTCGTCTTTTACACCGATGGCGACGCGCAGTACGACGTCGGAGAACTTCCGAAACTCCTCGCCGAAGTCACCCCCGAAGTCGGTTTCGTCAACGGCTTCAAAATCAAACGCCACGACCCCTGGCACCGCATCGCCATCGGCTGGCTCTACAACAAATTCGCACGCTTCCTCTTCCGCGTCCGCATCCGCGACATCGATTGCGACTATCGCCTCATCCGCCGCTCACTCCTCGCCGGCGCCACCAGCCTCACCTCCACCAGCGGAACTATTTGCGTCGAGCTCGTCACCACACTCGAACGCTCCGGAACCAAAATCGTCGAAGTTCCGGTATCCCACTACCCTCGCTGGCATGGGCGCTCTCAATTCTTCCGCATGAAGTCCCTCGCCACCACGTTTTCTCAGTTGTGCCGCCTCTATGGCAACGCCGTCCTCCTCCCTATGTTCGGAATCCGTAGGTAACTTCCCTCCATGAAGCCGCCGCCCACACGCCTCTCACTCTTGGCGCTCGCGGCGGTGCTCTCCCTCCAAGCCGTTGCCCTCGCCTGGCAAGCCTGGACAGTCGGTGTCACCGTCGACGAACCCGCTCACCTTCTCTCCGCCGCCCTCTACTGGCGCGGTCAGGACCGGCTCTACCCCCGCGACATGCCGCCCATGATCAAGCTCGCCGGCGGCTGGGTTCCAAATCGCATCGGCATCCCCATTCCCTCCGATTCCAACGCCTGGAAGCGCAATAGCGAGTGGGACTCCGCTCTCGTCATGATGTCCCGCATGAAGCCAGAACGCGTCCAGCGCGTCTTCTTCTGGGCCCGCCTCCCCCTCATCGTTTTTCCCCTCGGTGTTTCACTCATCCTGTTCCTCTGGGTCCGCGAAGTCCTCGGGGACTGGCCTGCCATCGCCGCCGCCTTCCTGTTCGCCTTCGGACCAACCTCCATGGCCCACGGCTCGCTCTTCAAAAACGATCAGGCCGCCACTTTCGGATACATCCTGTTCTGGTGGCGCGCATGGAAATATTGGAACAAACCATCCTGGCCCAACCTCATCTGGCTCGCAGCCGGTGTCCTTGCCGGTCTTATGGCCAAACTCTCGATGCTGCTTCTGGTCGGCGTCGGCCCTCTATTGATCCTCGCCCGCTCCCTCCGGCCGCTCCTCATCCGGCGGCCCCTCGCCCATGCCGCCGCCCTCACCGTCATCGTCTACGGCGTCACCCTCGCCACCAGTTGGTTCGACATTCGCCGCCTCGCGGAGCCCGTCGTTCGCGAGGTTTACGAAAATCCGCGATCGCCCCTCTGGCTCAAAGCCGGCGCGTCCGTCTTCGAACGTATCCCCGCTCCCAAGCTCTATTGGGACGGCATCGTATCCCTCGCCGCTTCCCACGCCGACGGCAATCCCGTCTACCTCCTCGGCCATCGCGAACCCCAGGGGAGCCCCTATTATTTCCTGATCGCCTCCGCCGTCAAATTCACCGCCGCTCTGCAACTCCTCCTCATCGCCGGCCTCGCCCTGGCCCTCTGGATGCTCGCACGCGGCGAAAGCTCATACGGCATCCTCGCCTTCCTCCTCATCCCACCGCTCCTCTATGTCGGTCTCGCATCCACAGCCTCCATGCAATTGGGAGTCCGCCTCATCCTGCCCGCCGTGCCCTTCGCCGCCTTCCTTAGCGCCTTCGTCTTCGCCGCCCCCGCGCGCCGTCTCAGCCCCGCCATTCCCGCGGCCGGCCTCGCCCTACTCGCCTTCCTCGCCCTCCAATCGGCCCGCTACTACCCCCACGGCATGAGCTTCTTCAACATCTGGGCCGGCGGACCCGAAAATGGACTCCGCTACCTCGCCGACAGCAACCTCGACTGGGGGCAGGACCTCCCTTCCCTCTCCCAATGGGTCCACGAACACAAAATCCAGCACCTCCGCCTGTTCTACTTCGGAACCGACACACCCTGGCGCTTCTTCGACGATAACTTACTCGAAACCATTCCCCCGCCCTGGGGACCCAACCTGGTAAAATCCAACCCCTTCCACCCCGACCCCGGCTACTACGCCGTCTCCGCCACGCTCTTACCCGGACATTTCTTCGCCGAAGAGTACCGCGATTACTTCAAGGCCTTCCGCGAAGCCGAACCCATCGGCCGGGCCGGCCACTCGATCTTCATCTATAAGTTCTAGCGCTGCCGAGGACATCAGGTAGACTAACCCTTCATTCGTCGTCACGCCGCCGGTTGACCATCTCCATAGTTACCGGAGCCGAGCAGGGAAGCCGGTCGATCAGAGGAACCCCATTTCCGGATTTGGCGGCCTTGCTGGGCGCAAGGAGTTGCGCGCCAACTCCGACAGGATCTTGCCGGCACTGACACCGCGTTGCGAAGCCATCTGCTTCACTACCCCAAGTACGTTCCTCGTAGCCAAAATCGAAGTGAGAGCTAGCCACACTTAGCCCCCCAGTCTCACAGGTACCGGAGGAAATATGGGGACTGTCCGACGCGGCCAGGAATGCCCAATCAGCAACCAAACAGCCCGCTCCGCGCGGGACCGTCCCCCATATTTCCTGGACCATCGACGCCCTGTCCCGCCTGCCTATGGGAACAGTCTCGGATCAACGTCGCTGGAACCGCCCCCCGACCCTACCGCCCCAACGAACTCCGCTCCTCCGCCGGATCCAAATACTCAATCCAATTCGTAAACATCTCCTCCTCGCTCTTATCCCCCCACCGCAGAGCCTTCTCCGGCCCCGGATTCGCCTTATTGTTCGGACTATTATCGTACCGGAACGTAACCTTCAAAACGCTCCCCTTCTCCACCCGCACCGGCTTCGCCAGCCGGTAAACAAGCTGCCAGTCAAAGTCATACCGGGGCACATGCAACAAAACCTCCGTCTGTCCCCCAGGACGAGTCAACTCATAAGTAACTTCCTTACCCCGATAGTGCATATGCGGAGTAAAGGATATAAGATCGGCATCCCGCTCAAAACCATAACACCGAGTAACCGCCTGATCCGGCGCCCCTGCCGGAATCTCGAAAAAGAAGTTACGCAAATCCATCCGCCGCAACACCTGCCGCGGCTTCCCCGGCGCTAAATACAATCCTATACTCGTACGGTCCGTCTGCGCCTTGCCCGGCACCTTCGCGTAGTGAATGATAAACCGAAGCTTCGCCCCCGCCGGAATCCACTTCGCCGTCCCCTCCGGAAAACTGTCCGGCGGGCGCCCCGGCAAAAATGCCGCCAGCCCCCCTTCCTGAAATCCACGCAGATAAGGAAGCGCCGGCGCGGCCGGATCGCACCCGTTGTTCACCACCGGAGCGTCCATCTTCACCCGCGTCATGTTCCCTTCGCGAATCAGGAACTTCTCCAGATCCGGCATCCCTTCCGTCGAAACAGTCGGCTGCCCTTCGCTCTCGATCACCACGTGAACGTGATGCACCACCCGCCGGTTCCCCGGCTTGATCTCAGCCGCCCGAACCCAGATCCCTTCCTTCAGTTTGCTCGAAACGATAAAGTGCTCATAGGCATCCCCGTCCGGCTGCACCACATGGTCTTCCCCAATATCCACCACCACCTCCGGCTTCCCCAATAACCACCCTTCCCTGAACTCTGGAGCCTTAGGCAGGTCCCGTGCATTGCCCTCCTTCGCCCCATCGTCCACCCAAGCCTTGATCGCGGCAATCTCACCATCCGACAACCGGGCGTCGTTGGAAAAATGGCCATGCCGCGGATCCGCGAACCACGGCGGCATCGTCCGCCGAACTACCGATTCCCGAATCGACTTCGCCCATGGCCGGGCCGACTTATAGTCGAGCAGCGACATCGGAGCAATATGATCCGGCCTATGGCACCCCGAGCAGTGCTTGAAAAAGATCGGAGCAACGTCTTTGTTGAAAGTAGCCGCGCCCCAGGAAACCGGGAGCATCGCCGCCAATATCAGTACCGCGAAAAACGGGATCGCCATGTCCGCGAGAATATCACGATCAACACTACGATTGGCGACGCTCCACTCCCAATGACCGCATCCGCTTGTGCAAATTCGTCCGCTCCATCCCCAGCGCCCGCGCCGCCGCCGACACGTTCCAGTTCGCCGCCTCCAGCGCCCTCTGTATGTGATCCCGCTCCGCCGATTCCCGCGCCTCCTGGATCGTCGACGGCGCAGCCTCCGCCAATCGAAGCTCATAAGGTACCGTTGCCGCCTCAATCCGGTCCCCCGGAGTCAGAATCGCCATCCGCTCCACTACGTTCCGCAACTCCCGCACATTCCCCGGCCAATGCCACTCCTCGAGCAGCCCCACCACGTTCCCCGACATCTGCTTCGCCCGAAAATTGTTCCGCCGGCAAAAGTCCCCAAGAAACCACTCCGCCAACAGCACGATGTCCCCTCGCCGCTCCCGCAGCGGAGGCACACGCACCGGCATCACGTTCAGCCGGTAATACAGATCCTCGCGGAACTTCTGTTGCGACGCCAATTGCGCCAGATCGCGGTTCGTCGCCGACACCACCCGCACCACCACCCGGATCGCCTGCTCCCCCCCCACACGATGAAACTCTCCTTCCTGCAACACACGCAGCAGCTTCGCCTGCGCCACCAGCGGCAGGTCTCCTACTTCGTCCAGAAAAATCGTCCCGCCATCGGCCAACTCAAACTTGCCCCGCCGCAGCGAACCCGCTCCCGTGAATGAGCCCTTCTCATGCCCGAACAGTTCGCTCTCTAATAACTCCGTCGGAATCGCCGCGCAATTCACCTTCACAAACGGCCCCCCCGCAAACGGACTCGCCCTATGGATATGCGCCGCCAACAACTCCTTCCCCGTCCCCGATTCACCCAGCAGCAAAACCCGCGCGTCGGACCGCGCCGCCAACGTCGCCTCGTCCACCGTACGCCGCCACGGCTCCGCCTCCCCGATCATGTCCCGCCTCTCCGCCTGCTCCCGCAGACGCGAGTTCTCCTCCCGCAAACTCCGCTCCGACAAGGCGTTCTTAATGGTCACCAGCACTTTATCGCGCGACAACGGCTTTTCCAGAAAATCGTACGCCCCCAGCCGCGTCGCCTCCACCGCATCGGAAATCGTCGCCTGCCCTGAGATCATGATCACCGGCGCCTCCGCGTCCCCCTGCCGGATCTGTTTCAGAATCTCGATCCCACTCCCGTCCGGCAGCCGCACGTCCACCATATAGCAATCCCAGCCTTCCCCAATCGCACCGAACCCCGCCACCGAGTGCGCCAACCGCACCGCGTACCCTTCCCGTTCCAGAATCAGCCGTAGCGACAGCCCGATGTTCTCTTCATCGTCAACGATGAGGATCCGTTTGCGCATTCACAGGCACCGCAAATAATTCGAGAAAAATTGTATCCCCAACGCGCCCCTGCACTTGGGGCCCGATGCAAGCGCCCCGAGACGCCTCCGGGTTTGCAGACCCAGCGCACCCGTTCGCGACAATAGTGCCGCATCAGCGGCGATCAGCACCGCGAGCCGGCTGCGGGAAGGAGCAACCAAAATGAAGGAAGGAACCAAATTAAGTCCTTTATTATCAACAAAAATTCGAACTTCGAACCCAATTTCGAACCCGCCGTCAGGCCCCCGAAAGCATCACCCGGAACCCCGCCCCGCCCAGCGCGCCCTCAATCGGCACGATGTCGCCCCCGCACAGCACCGCACTCTTGCGCGCGATCGAGAGACCAAGACCCATGCCGCCCTTCTTGAACGAGATC
>JBGSME010000868.1:0-2025 GCA_041740335.1 Bryobacteraceae bacterium
GCCCGCAACCGGGCCGGGGACGGTATCCTTTGCGCTGCCGGATGTGGGGAGTGCTGCCATCGTATGTTCGCCATCACCGAATCGGATGCGGCACGACTGGTGCGAGGGCTGGACGAACTGGACCGGGCTGACCCGGGCCGCGCCGCCGGAATTCGCGAACGAGCCCGGGCGGCCTGGAATCGCGTGAAATTCGACTTTCCGGGCGACGCCGAAACGGGGATCCTGACCGGTAACGAAGAATGGCGCGATTGGTTTTGGGCCCGCACGCAGGGATTGCCGTGCCCGGTGCAGGATCCGGCTACGCAAGCCTGTTCAATGTATGAGCATCGTACGGCGGCTTGCCGCCTGTACGGTCCTTTGATCCGAATCGGCGACGAATCGAGCGGGCCGTGTCCGAAATGCTATCCGGGAATGCGAGGCGAACAAATTGAGGAGTTGGCGGTTCGGCTCGAGTGGGATCGGGATGAGTGGGGTCCGGCGGGACCGGAAACAGTGATCGCTGCGGCGATCGCGCTGGCGCCGTAGCCGGTTGGGCCGTTCGCAGGGGAGGCATTGTTACCCGCTCTGGTCATTCACGGGATGACTCTGGGAATGACGGCATTAGGGGCGCTCGGGGCGTGACTCTCGTCCAGGCATCAAGCCGACACTGGTCACGCCAGCTCCTCGGGCGATATCAATCACCTCGGCGATTTCACGAAACGCGAGCGCCGGTTCTGCATCGATGAACACAACCCCGTCGGGGCGGCCTTGAAAGATCGATTGGAGTTTTTGATGTAACGCGCCGGTCTCCAATGGCTGCCGGTTCAGTTCGAGCCGCCCCTGCCCTTTCACGAAGACGACGATATGGCGCGGATCCACAGGTGTTGGTGAAGCGTCCGGTGACGGCTGCGGGACCTGTGACGGAAGCCCCACTGGCTTCATCGGCACGATCACCATGAACATGATGATCAGCACCAGCAGCACGTCGATCATCGGAGTGATATTGATCTCGGCCTTGATCGCGCCGCGGTTGCCCATGTTCATCGCCATATGCCGGGATAGACACGACTTTGTTCAGGAATGTTCCCGGTTAAGATGAGTACTGATGAGCAGACGCATTCTGGTGGTTACCGGCGATGCCGGTGAAGGATACGAAGCGTGGTACGCGATCCATCGCTTTCAGGAAGAAGGTATGGAGCCGGTGGTCGCCTCCACCTCGCCCCGCCGCATGAACATGGTGATGCATGACTTCGAGCCGGGTTGGGAGACCTATGTGGAACGGCCCGGCTACGGTGTTACGGCCACACTCGGTTTCGACGCCGTGGACCCGGCCGCGTTCGACGCGTTACTGGTGTTGGGCGGACGGGCTCCGGAATATCTGCGGCACAACGAGAAGCTACTGGAGATTGTGCGCTCCATGGACGGGGCGGGGAAGTGGATCTTCTCGATCTGCCATGGTATCCAGGTGCTGGCTGCCGCGGGGATACTCGAAGGCCGCACCGTCACCTGCTACGAACACGTCCGGATCGAAGTGGCCTTGAGCAAGGGCAAGTGGGACTCCCGGCAGGCGGTGCGCGACGGCCGTTTGGTTACGGCGCAGACATGGGAGTCCCACCCGGAGTTTTATCGCGAAGTGATGCGGTGCTTGCGCGAGGAAGCTTGAGCTTCACAGCAAGCGGAAATTGACCTCGACGATGGCCCGTACTGCAACCGGATTGCCCGCGCGGAGGCCGGGACGGAACCGCCATTTCGTCACTGCTCCAACGGCTTTTTCGTCGAGGCCGAGTCCCAACGAATGCAGGACACGGATATCACGCACCCGTCCAGCCTCGTCGACGACAATCTCCATCTGCACAGCCCCCTGTACTTTCGCTTTGCGCGCCTCTTCGGAGTATTCCGGTTCGACTTTTGCGATGAGCCTGGGCGCCGATACTTCGCCTGAAATCCGATAGACCTTCTGCCCGCCGGGACCTTCCTCGGCACCGAGCCCGGGTCCCCGGCTGTTGCCGACGGCCGGGCCTCGACCCTTGCCGATGCCGCCTCGAG
>JBGSME010000869.1:0-4375 GCA_041740335.1 Bryobacteraceae bacterium
GAACCGCTCTCCGCCATCGATACACCTGGATTGATCGACGCTCTCCGGAACTGGCGCGCGGATCCTGCCGCCGCCTTACAACTTCTTCCGGCAGCCGAACTCGCCTGGTCAGTGAACGCCGCCGGCGCCTGGGAATCCGCCAAACAGATCGGCCGGCTGTGCTTTCTCCTCACCAATCAGCAGCATCGCTTCGCGGAAGCGGCCGTATGGCTCGATCGCCTGATCTCGGCCGCGGTGCATCATCAGGATCGCGCGGTGGCGATTGATAGTGCACGCGACAAGTCGTGGATCGTCGAGCGTTGGGGGTCAACGGCTGCTATCGTCGTCGCCGAAGACTCCGCGCCGGTTCAACTGTCTTTGTTCGACGCGCCGCTCGCGCTCGGCGCTTCGAGCAGCATGTAACTCACGATCGCCACGGCGCAAAGCCGCTTCGCGCTGTCGCGCAAATCGACGCGAGTAACGCAGAACGTACGTCCCGCTCGCAGTATTTCGCCCCGCGCAAAAATTTTCGCGCCCCCCAACGGACGCAGGTAGTTAATTTTCAAATCCGATGTCGTGCACTTGCGCCCTTCCCCGTACCGGTGATTCACGCAGTGCCACGCCACCTCGTCGGCCACAGCGGCTGCTACGCCGCCGTGCAGGATTCCATGACCATTCAGCAGGTCCGGCCGGATCGCGCAAGCACAGGTGACGCCGCCGGCGCGGCGCCGGCTCAAGCGGACGGAGAGAAAATCTTCGAAGGCCATGACACGGTTTGAAACCGGCGTCAATCGACGTGATTGATAGAGCCCCGGCACTCAGGAGCTCCGCATGCGCATGGAACTCTTTCGACGTGCTTATCGAAGTTATAGTCGATCGTCAGTTCTTCGCCGCGGCGGATCAGGCGCTTCGACATGTAGAGGATATGGCCCCTGGTGACCACCGCCTGCACATTCGGGCCGCAGCAGTGATTGACATACTCGGCGCCGCTTCCTCCCACCGATCCGTCCTTGCACCAATACGGATCCACTGTGAACAGGTAGATGTGCTCGCTCGAATCCGCGCGCCGCTTGGTCTCCCGGCGGCTGATCAACTCCCCGGTGTACTCGATGATCTTTCGTCTCGCAGGGATATCTTCATCCGCGAACACACCCCATCGGTGAATCTTGGAAGGGCCGATGCGAAGGCGAAACTGGCAGTAATCCGGATTCAACCAGGGAGTGCCAGGCGCTGGCGCCGGGCTTTCTATTTTCTTTTTGGCCGTTTTCTTTTTAGAAATCGTCTTCGCCGGCACTCTTCGTCTTACTCCCCTTACGCCGCATGATGATGATCACCACGCAAGCCACCGCGAGTACCGCGGCGACGATCTTGACCATACTCTCGTCCATGATGAGGACCTCCCCTGCAATGTTGCTCGCCCATTCCTGCGCGGGCTCGCGCGAAAGCTACATTTGCTGCAGAACGCCAACCAGTTCCTGTACCGCCGCCACGCTCTTGTCGAGCATCGCTTTCTCGGCGTCGTTCAACTCTAACTCATACACCTTTTCGATGCCGAGCGCCCCAAGCTTCACCGGCACACCCACGAACAGACCGTTCACGCCGTACTCACCCTCGAGCATCGCGGCGCACGGCAGAACCTTTTTCTTGTCCTTCAAGATCGATTCCACCATCTCCACCGTCGCCGCCGACGGCGCATAATACGCGCTGCCCGTCTTCAGAAACTTCACGATCTCCGCGCCGCCGTCACGCGTCCTCTGCACGATCGCGTCAATCCGCTCCTGCGGCAACAGTTCCGACAACGGAATTCCAGACACGCTCGTCAGCCGCACCAGCGGCACCATGGTATCGCCGTGTCCGCCAAGCACCATCGCTGTTACGTTCTCAACCGATACCTGCAGTTCCTGCGCGATAAACGTCCGGTACCGTGCCGTATCGAGCACGCCCGCCATGCCGATCACGCGGTTCCGCCCGAATCCGGAGGTCTTCTGCGCCACCCAGCACATCGCGTCCAGCGGATTGCTCACCACGATCAGAATGCAATTGGGCGAATGCTTCACAGCCTGTTCGGTGGCCTCTTTCACGATTGCGAAGTTCTTCGCCAACAGATCGTCCCGGCTCATCCCAGGCTTCCGCGCCAGCCCCGCCGTGATCACGACGATATCGGAATTCGCCGTGTCTTCATATCCGTTGCTGCCCGTGATGTTGACGTCGTAGCCCTCAACCGGACCTGACTCCAACATGTCCAGGCCCTTGCCCTGCGGCATGCCTTCGACGATGTCCACCAGCACTACATCAGCCAATTCCTTATCGGCAATCCGCTGAGCACAAGTCGCGCCAACGTTGCCGCCGCCAACCACCGTCACTTTCTTTCGCATAAGTCCTCTTCAATTTAAAACGATGATCTAACGCCAAGCGCAGAGCCGCGGAGGCATCGCGCCGAAGCGCGTCTGTTTTGCGCATGTGGCTCAAGAGATTATATCGTAAGTATCGCAATACGAACGATCCAGAAACAGACCAAAGCGGCCAACAGGGTCAAAAAAACCTTCGGCCCCGGTCTCCAGCCCAACGTGACAGCAACCAGAAGCACCGGAATCAGGACCACAAAGGGATGCAGCGACATCGCCGCCGGCAAGTCCCCCTGTGTCAGAGCCTCCCACGCACGGGTGATCCCGCACAGGGGACAAGGCAATCCGGACAGGCGCGCGAAGGGGCAGAAGAGCGGAGTCTGCGTCAACATCCCGGCGCGGCCCAGCACCGCGCCGGCGGCGAGGATGCCAAGCGCAAAGGCGGAGTCCGTTTTGCGCGACCCAGCAAAAAGCGCAAAGGCGGAGTCCGTTTTGCGCGACCCAGCAAAAAGCGCAAAGGCGGAGTCCGTTTTGCGCGACCCAGTAAAAAGAAAGACGGTCGGCTGCGTAAAGGCGGCCGGCCATCTATCCCATCGTTTGGAGGAGTTGTGTAACAACCTCAGTGAATCCAGTGTAGTCCGCCGAAACTGATTTCCAGCCCTGACGTTCGTAATGAACTCTCTAGCCCACGTCCTGGGACTGGAAGCCAACCGTGTCCCGGTACGCCGCCGTGATCGCCGCGAAGAGCATCGGAAGCGTGATCAGCAGTCCGATAATACACGCCAGCGCACCCACGATCTGGATACCGATCAGCGCCAAAAAGAACAGGGTGAACCCGAAATAGTCCTGCTTCACGATCGCGTGCGAAGCCTCCATCGCAGGCCAGAACTCCAGCTTCCGGTCCAGGACGAACAAATACGGGAACATGTACATCGCACCCACTACGAAGGCCGGCACGATACACGCCAGCATTCCAAGCGTCACGAACACCGCCACCAGAAGATTCACCAACAACGCCGGAACAAAGTAATTGAAACCCTTGAACAGATCGCCGACCTCGGTGCGGCCCTGCTGCATCTTGCGCATGCACATAATGTGCATTCCAACCGCGAAAGCGCCCTGGAGGATAAAGGGAACGAATGAACTCACGGCTACCATCACTAGCGCGGCCAGTACGAACGGTACGGCATCGGAAGTCACCAGGCCCCATGCCTCTCCAATCCATTTTCCCGTCTGAGCCTTCACCGGTCCGCGTGCTTCGAACGGCGTCGAAGCCGGGGCCGATTGGTACGGTGGCGGTGGCGCGCCCATTCCAGGGTCTCCAGTCAAGGTGGTTGACCGGCCGCAACTAGTGCAGAATTCAATGCCATCGGTCTGTTGAGTGCCGCAGTGTGGACAGAACATTGTGCGATCAGCATACAACAACTAGCTCCCGAACGAAACCGCGCCTTGCCTTGCTCCAGCGCCGGGATCGCGCGGAAACACGCGCCAGCGATAACATGATTTTTAAGCCATGCCGCAAATCCCCACCATTACCGGACTCACCGTCCGCCCCGTTCGCGTCCCCATGCCCCAGCCACATCGCACCGCCGGCGGCACTGTCGTTGAATCACCCCTCGTTCTTACGGACCTGCATACCAGCGAAGGCGTCAGCGGGCACAGCATCACATTCACCTACACCACCGCCGCTCTGGCGCCCACCGCCTCCATGCTCGCCAACCTCGAGCCAATAGTAAAAGGAGAGCCCCTCGCACCCATCGAGATCGAACAGAAACTCGCTCAACGCTTCCGCCTCCTGGGTACCCAGGGCCTGGTAGGTATGGCACTCGCCGGGCTCGACATGGCCCTCTGGGACGCGCTGGCCCGCATTCACTCCGTCCCGCTCGCGCGCTTGCTCGGCGGCGTTCCGAAACCGGTCATCGCCTACGGCGCGGTGGGCTACGACGGAGCCATCGAATCGGCCCGTACCGCCGAGGAGTGGGCTCGCCGTGGTTTTCGCGGCGTGAAAGCCAAGATCGGCTATGCGACCGTCGAGGACGATCTCGAGGTGA
>JBGSME010000870.1:0-4295 GCA_041740335.1 Bryobacteraceae bacterium
GTTCGCCGCGAAGATAGCGCGCCGTGAGCGTCGCCGCCGTACCGTCGAAGAGTTCGTCGCGGGTGCCATGGAACACGATCCGCCCGCCATTCTCGCCGGCGCCAGGCCCAAGGTCGAGTATATGGTCGGCCGCCCGCATCATGTCGGGATCGTGCTCCACCACAATCACCGTGTTACCCAAGTCGCGCAGCTCATGCAGAATCCGGATCAGCCGCGCCGTGTCGCGCCCATGCAGGCCGATCGACGGCTCGTCCAGAACGTAGGTAGCGCCCACCAACCGTGACCCCAGGCACGTCGCGAGTTGGATGCGCTGCGCTTCGCCGCCGGAAAGCGTCGCCGACAGACGATCGAGCGTCAGATAGTCAAGGCCCACATCGTTGAGAAAACGCAGCCGCTGGCGGATCTCCACCAACACTTTCTCCGCAATCGACGCTTCTTCGCGCGACAACTCCACTTTCTCGAAAAATTCCAGCGCTTCGTCGATATTCTTCTGTGCCACCTCGGCAATTGTCTCGCCGCCCACGCGGATCCACAGCGCTTCGGGACGCAGCCGCGCGCCATCGCACTCCGGGCAATGGGCGTACCCTCGGTACCGGCTCACAAACACACGCACCTGAACCTTGTACTTCTTTTCCTCCACTTTGGCGAAGAAAGCAAGCACGGCTTTCCAAACCAGCGCCTTTTCCTGCTTGTTGAGTTCGCCATAAGCAACGTCCAGCCGCACGCGCCCCTTGTGCGTAAGAAGAAACTCTTTCAATCCCCACGTGTAATTCGGCCGCGACCACGGATGCACCGCGCCGTCTTTCATCGAAAGGTAGGGATCCGGCACTACGCGCTCCGGCGCGAAATCGATCGTGTTGCCGAAACCCTGACAGCGCGGGCATGCGCCTGCCGGCGAGTTGAAGCTGAACAGGTTCGGCTCGGGCTCCTGAAAAACGCGGTCGCAAGTCTTGCACGCGAATCTCTCGCTGAAGCGCAGCCTCGTCTCCCCGCTCGCCGACTCAAAGTACACCTCGCCCGATTCGCGATAGGAAAGCTCCGCGGCGTCCACAATCCGCTGCCGTAGATCGGCGGCTCCGCTCAGCGCCAAACGGTCCACCAACGCGTAAACCGGCTTGGCGAAATCAAGCTCGAGCAGTGACTCCGGCGTTGAAAACTCGAAGACCTGGCCGTTCTGAAACAAGCGATTGAACCCCTTGCCCCGAAGATCCAGCAAGCGATCCCGTAGCGCCTCGGTCGACCCCCGGGACTCAATCGGAAACAGCGCGTACCATCGCGACCCCGCCTTCTCCGACAACATCTGCGCCGCCACGTCGTCCACCGTGTCCCGCACCACGCGATTGCCGCACTGCGGGCAGAAGGTTCGCCCGGCCCGCGCCCAAAGCAGGCGCATGTAGTCCCAAAGCTCGGTGGATGTGGCCACCGTCGACCGCGGATTCCGCGTCGTGTTCTTCTGCCGGATCGCGATCGGTGGTGCGATCCCGTCAATCTCGTCCACGTCCGGCTTCTCCATCCGATCCAGGAACTGCCGCGCATAGGCCGATAGCGACTCCACGTACCGGCGCTGCCCCTCGGCGTAGATGGTGTCGAAAACCAACGATGACTTACCGGACCCGGACACGCCGGTCACCACCGTCATCTGTTCATGCGGGATCTCGAGCGACAGATTCTTCAGGTTGTGGACGCGCGCTCCGCGAATGACGATAGAATCGTTCGCCACGGCGGCGCGGGACGGGAATGCAGACGATTCCGGCACAGAGGGACTCTTCAGTTTAGCAACTGGGTTCCCCACCTGTGACAGAATGCTCCCTATGAGGCCTATCGTCGCCCTGCTACTGATACCAGCCGCTTTTGGCCAGACCCCATCCCGCGGACCCGAAGCGCCGGCCATGCCCAAGGCCCTCATCAAGCTCCCCCGCACCAACATTACCGCCGCCCGTTTCCCCGCGATCGACTTCCATTTCCACGGCCGCGGCCTGCAGACTCGCGACGACTATGCCAAGCTCGTCCGCCTCATGGACGACACCGGCATCGCCGTCATCGCCAACATGGACGCCGGCTTCGGCCCGGGCTTTGATAAAGCCATGGCTACCGGCGAGCCCTTTCGCGACCGCATCGTCCAATTCGCCCGCGTCGATTTCGAGGGCATCAATGAGCCCGGTTGGTCCGGGCGCGTGTCGGCCGAACTCGAACGCTGTTTCCGCGCCGGCGCCGCCGGACTCAAGATCAACAAAGCCCTCGGTCTCGAACTGAAGAATCGCGACGGCACCTTCATCCAGGCCGACGATCCTCGCTTCGATGCCGTGTGGGAGACCTGCGCTCGCAACAACAAGCCCGTCATGATTCACACCAGCGATTCCGTGGGCCGCTTCCTCCCCATCGGCCCGGAGAACGAGCGCTTCGAGGCCGGCCTCTGGCGCACCGACAACGACAACAACTACTACGAGACGGGACATCCGTCCATGGCGATGATCGAGAAGGCCCGGGAGAACATGCACGCGAGGCACCCCAAGACGCGCTTCGTCAACGCCCACGTCGCGATGCTCTACTACGACATGGACAAAGTGCGTGCGTTGCTCGACAAATATCCCAATGCGGAAGTCGAGATCTCCGCGTCGTTGCAGGATCTCGGCCGCGCGCCGCGCCTCATGCGCGAGTTCTTCCTGAAGTATCAGGACCGCATCATCTTCGGGTCCGATGGAAATCCGCGCCGCGGCGTAGAGGAGTTCTGGGTACCCCACTGGCGCTTTCTCGAATCCTTCGATGAGCACTTCGATCACCCCGCGCAGTTGCGTTCGGCAACCGGCGCGCCGCTGCATGGACGCTGGAAAATCTCCGGAATCGGCCTTCCAGACGATGTATTGCGCAAGGTCTACTATGAAAACGCTCTAAAATATCTGCCCGCGTCCCGCGAACCCGTTCGCCGGCAAGTGGCGGCGGCGGAGACAGCATCCCGCGCCGCCGGCGATCACATCGTCTGGAACTTCGATCGCCTGGACCGCATCGGCGGTCATCCCGTCGACGTGCTCGGCGATCCGAAGGTGGTGGATACGCCCCTCGGCAAAGCCGTTGAGTTCGATGGCGATGGCGACGCCCTGTTCATCGGCAACCATCCGCTTGCCGGCGCGAAGGCCTTCACGCTCGAAGCGATCTTCCGGCCCGACGGCGGCCCGCATGAACAGCGGTGGTTCCATTTGAGCGAGCAGGACGCCATTACCGGAGCCGACGCAGACAACCGCATGTTGTTCGAGATCCGCGTGGAAGGCACCCAATGGTATCTCGACAGCTTCAACCAGTCCGCCGGCGTCGGCAAAGCGCTGATGAACCGCCAAGCTCTGCACCCGCTGCGCGAGTGGCATCACGTGGCGTCCGTCTATGACGGCAAGGAATTCCGCAACTACGTCAACGGCAAGATGGAAGGGTCGGCGCTGATCCATCTCGCTCCGCACGGATCCGGCCACACCTCGGCGGGTGTGCGTATCAACAAGGTATTCTACTTCCAGGGCGCTATCCACAAGGCGCGGTTTACGCCGCGTGCGCTTGCGCCGGAACAGTTCCTGAAGGTCTCAGGCAATCGAAACTGAGCCGCGCCGGTTCTGGAATCACGAGGTCGGAGAACGAGGTGTCTTCAGCCCATTTGAAGCAACGCGTCACCCGAGCGGCGGAGGCAGCAATCGAGCGAAACAGCAACGCATCCCCCATCGACATCCTCACCGGCATTGGATGGCTCCATCCGGTGAACGTCGAGGCTTGGCGCAAAGGCCGGATCGGTTTCCTCGAGTCTGAGCTCAACATCCGGCGGAGTAAGCTTACTGAGGCGATCTCGCTGTTCACCGGTTGGGCAACAGAAAAAGGGCTCTCGCCCCTCGAAACCGCATACGTGCGCGGAACCCGGGATGGCGCAGCCGTTCTCCGGTTCACCGAAAGTGGAGATCCGGCACGGGAGAAGCTTTACCGCACACACTGGGTGCCGCCGGGGCTGCCTGAGCCGAAGAAGCGCAAGCTCGAAGAGAAGCTCGCCAAGGTACCCGATCTTACTGTCTTCCTGGTAGCTCGCAATTCGGAGTGCGCCGAGTGCGGCGTCGAGATCCGGAAAGGCGATTTTCTATACCTCGAAGCCGACGAGGCCCTCTGCCTCGGCTGCGCGCGCATGACAGATCTCGAATTCCTCCCGTCGGGCGACACCGCGCTCACCCGGCGCTCAACGAAATACACTTCGCGGAAAGCCGTGGTCGTCGAGTTCAGCCGGTCCCGCGGCCGCTACGAACGCAAAGGCATCCTTGCCGAGCCTGACG
>JBGSME010000871.1:0-6122 GCA_041740335.1 Bryobacteraceae bacterium
ACGTCGCCTCCCCGCACGAACGCCAGGTGCTCGCTCCATGATTCCGGCTCCACTGAGCCCACCAGCCGCGCGATCGCATCGATTCGTCGTTGCGCAACCTCTGCCGTCGACGCCGGCCCAAGTCCGATGCTGTGCAATGTAACCGCTGTCTGCGCCCGCAAAGTGCGAAGCGCATCGACCCCTCGCCGCGAAGCACGCAAGTAGTCGTCCGCAATCACCTCCACGATGTCGATGCGGTCCAGGTTGGCGAAAATCCCCGACGCCAGCGCCGGCCGCCATCCGATCCCCACACGGTCTTTCGCCGCCCGGTTCAATCGCCTCCGCAGCCTCCGCAGCCGCTGCCGCAACTCCCGCCGCTACCGCACGACGATCCGCACGACGATCCGCAGCCTCCCGACGACGAAGAAGAAGCCCCCGGAAAAAGCGTCGGGACAAAAAGAAAATCTCCGCGCGACATCAACACGCTCATGCCCCATACGGCCGCCAACATCGCCACCTCGTTCGGCTCCATCGCCGGGCGGTAGCTCGCGTCTTTCCCGAAAAGCTCCCGCAATCCGGCCAGCGCGCGATCCCCAAGCCGCGTTCGCGGCTTCATCGTTTGGCCAAGCAGCAGCATCGCTGCTCCAAACGCCAGCACCACCAGGAACACCACATTGTTCCGCCCCCGCGACAACGCAGAGTAGATGCGCGCACCGGCCAAGCCCCACAAAAGGACAAGGCACGCCGCCATGCGCCACCAACGTTGGGCTTTCTGCGCCGCGCCTGGAATAAGCCCCGCTTTCACCAGCGGATCTTCGTGGCGCTTCATTTCCGGCTTTCCCGCAACCAGCTTCACCGCCTCAGTGGCTTTGGTGACGCCTTGCCGGCCAACCTCGAGCATCAGCCGCTCCGCCGTCTCCAGAATGTTCGCTGGCAGCCCTCGGCTCGCCGTCGTGATCGAATTGCCCGTTGGCGCCAATAGCCCCGCCTGGATCAGATTCAGGATCGCCAACCGCGCCGCTTCTTCTTTGCCGCCCCGCAGGCAGGCAATTTCATAGGGACCAGTGAGCCGCGGCGGATCCTCCCCGCGGCCGTTCTCCTGAGAATTCCGACAGTACCAATTAGCGATCAGTACCGCGGCACAGAGCGTGGCATAGAAGACCAGGAATTCCGGACCCGTCATCACCGAATCTATCGGCAGCAAACGGCAAAACGAGAAGCCGGAATCCGAAACCGCCCCGAATCCGAAAACCGAGCCGCGACGGCCACGGAGCGGTCCGCCGCGATCACGCGATCACAACTCTAGTACACGCCCTCCACCACGCTGCTCCCGAACCGCGAAAACGGCCTCACATTGCGCACGCCATCCCAAGGGAACTGCTCGCACGGCGGCTCCCGCTCGCACTCGTCCCTCTCGAGAAATCTCGGGATGAACGTCTCCCGCGTCAATGTCGTCAGCCGCACCCGGCCCGTCTCCCCGTACCCAACTCGCTTCTCCGGCTGATCCGGATCCACCACTTCAATCACCGCCCGCGGCGAAGGCGGATAATAAATGATCGCCCAGTCGTCCTGCGGCGCCGGCTTCCGATGCACCGCCAGGCCCATCAGTGTATTGCCGTACGTCGGAGCAAAGTAGATGTCCGGCCCCAATAGTTCCTCCACAGCCAGACGATGGAACTTCGGCGTCATCTCCGTGCCGCCGCAAAAAACGCCCGTGATCCCCGCATTGCGCAGGTTCACCTTGTCACACAAAGCTTCCAATAGCTTCGGCGTTGTGAACATGCACTTCACGTTCGGATTCGCTCGAAGAATGGTAAGCGCCTGATCGATCACATGCTGCTTGTACCGCTCCATCCACTGCATCTGGCCCGCTTTCACCAGCTTCACCACCCAGCGCGGATCAAGATCCAGCGCGAAACAAATGCCGCCGCGATGCTGCGCCAGATGCTCCACCGCCAACCGCAAACGCCGCGGACCGGTCGGTCCCACCGAAATCCAATCCGCGCCTTTAGGGAAATGCGCGTCCGGCAGCGTCTCGCTGAACATCTCGTAGTCGATCCGGAAATCGTCCATCTGCACCCGCGACTTCGGCGTCCCCGTCGACCCGCCCGTCTCGAACACATACACCGGCTTCCCCGCCAGCCCCTTCGGAACCCACCGGCTTACAGGACCGCCGCGCAGCCAATCGTCCTCGAAAAGGGGGAACTTGTCGAGGTCGCCGTAGGACTGCACTTCCTTGATCGGATCCCAGCCCAGTTTGCTCTTGTAGTCCAGCCAGAACGGGCATCCGGTCTCCGGGCTGAAGTGCCATTGCACGATCTCGCGGACGTGCGCGTCCAGTTTCTCCCGCGCGGCTGCGGCCGAAGCCGCGATCTCCGCGCTAGCATAGGTAGCGGTTGACATCAGTATGAGTATAATTCGTGGCTTCGCTCTTGCGTTTTTGCTTCTGGTCCGGGCGGCGCCGGAAGGAAGGGCCGCCGTGACCGATCTCGACAAACGCGTGGAACACCAATACGCCGATTCGGCCGGCGTGAAGATACACTATGCGGCGCTCGGACCCAAGGACGCGCCGCTCGTCGTCATGATCCACGGCTTCCCGGACTTCTGGTTTTCCTGGCGTCATCAGATGGACGCCCTCGCGAAGACCCATCGCGTGGCGGCCCTCGATCTGCGCGGCTACAATCTCAGCGGCAAGCCCGAGGGCGTCGAGAACTATGACATGCGCCTCCTGGTCGGCGACGTGGTGGCCGTCATCCGTCACGCCGGCCGCGAACGGGCGATCGTGGTGGGGCACGACTGGGGAGGCGCGATCGCTTGGTCCGTGGCCATGTATGCGCCGCAAGTGGTTGAAAAGCTGATCGTGGTCAACCTGCCGCATCCGCGCGGACTCGCCCGGGAGATTGCGCGGAATCCGGAACAGCAGAAGAATTCGCAGTATGCGCGGGACTTCCAACAGCCCGATGCGCACACCAAACTGACGCCGGAAATTCTCGCCTCCTTCGCCGTACCCGAAGCCGAGCGGCCCATCTACATCGAGGCGTTCAAGCGCTCGAGCTTCGAAGCCATGCTCAACTACTACAAGCGCAACTACCCGCGCCCTCCCTACCAGGAGCCCGAGGGAGAAGTGGTGAAGGTGAAAGCGCCCGTGTTGCTCTTCCACGGCTTGAAAGACAAGGCGCTGCTGCCAGGCGCGTTGAACGATACGTGGCAGTGGGTGGAAAACGATTTGACCATCGTGACCATTCCCGGGGCGGGGCACTGGTCCCACTGGGACGCGGCGGATCTGGTTACGCGTCGTATGGTGGGGTGGCTGAGCCAGTAGGTTCGTTCAAGCCCCGCTCGAAGCCTTGTTCGGCGCGCGCCAGTGCGTCGATGATACGTTCCGCGCGTCGGCAGTGCCGAGTTCCGCGTTCATCCGGTTCGATCTCCCCCTTGCGTTGCGTCACCTCGGCCTTGGGTACGCTGCCCGTCGACGAGTGATGTCTCGCCTCTGTCGCGACGTCTCGTGTAGATGCGGTTGAGCGCGATGTGCGGATCGTGATAAGTCGGGTCGGACATGCTGTCTCCAGGATGGTGTGGCTCTTACGGGGTCGGTAAAGAACGCTGAAAAATCAGATGTGCAATTCAATGTCTTCGAGACAGTTTATTGCTTCAACTCTGCTCCTCGGGCCGCCGTCGTTTGGTCAGTCGCCCCTCCCCCCCCGCGTAGATGGCATTTCGACCCTGACGGACAGTACGGTCCCTCCAGCGCTGCGAAATCAGCTTAGACGCCTCGGAGGGCGTCTGCGAAACGCCGAATCTAGTCGGCTAGTCCTTGCCGGTCAGCTCCAGGATTCCAAGGGTACTCGCCCATTAAGCGTTAGCTGGCAGGTGCCCGGGCGGTTCAAGATAGAAGAAGGAGGCTCGGAAGCACGGGTACTGGGCTTTGACGGTGCGGTCGTCACGCACTCGCGGGGCCCGGTCACCGCAAACGAGACCGCCCTACTCGAGACGCTGGCGCAAGACTTGCCCGAAAGTGTACTGTTGGATGCCACCATCAGCCACTCCCTTCGGTTGATTTCCTCCAACGCCAAGCACAGTTCCGGCAAATTTCTAACGGTTTTCTTCCTGTCCCCCGCTCCGAATCTTCGACGCCCCATCGAAGCCCGGCCCCGGGCCATCGGCTGGGATGCCGCGACGCAGCTTCTGGCCACGGTCGGTTACACTAAGCGCGTGGCGAACCGCGAAATCACAGTCGAGACTCTCTTCGAGCAGTGGTCAGACCGCGGTGGCCAGCAATTCCCTGGCGTCATACGCAGGCTGGAAGACGGCACGGAGCGCTTTCGATTCACGATCAGCCAGGCTTCGGTCGGGGGCGCGTTGCCCGATACGGCGTTCCGGCCATGATTATCTTCCCGAGGAGACTGGATCCGATGCGTGCCATTCCAATCGCTTTGATTGCTGTTCCGCTTCTCTGCGCCGCCACGCGTGATATACCCGAGCGGGGATTCCGGCCTGGCGCCCCCCTCACTTTGAACGATGTCGACTCCATCGACAACGTAACCGGCAACGTCTCTCTGTCTGTTCCATTGGCCACCCTGCCCCCGGGCCGCGCGGGTATGACGATCGGTGTCTCCTTGCGCTACCACTCGGCGCAATACGAACTGGCAGCACCGACAACGATTTCCCTACCAGGTGTGGGAGATGACATATATCACCGATTGTCTGGTAGCTTCAGCGGTGGCTGGACATACAGCTTCAAGTACTCCTGGATCGTAGAGGCGCGCACTACGTCGAGTAACTGCACTCCTCCTGAGTCCAAAAAGTCACTCCGCCTTTCGCTTGTTCTGCCGGACGGGAGCAGGCGGCCGATGCGCCCCTATCCCCGTGCTGGTCACGACATGACCGATTTGAATGGCGATGGTTATTACCAGTACGACGCCGCTGGAGTGAAATCTACCTGCAGCACCGAGGGTTCGTACACCGGGAAAATGGTGTACTTTTCCACGGACGGAAGCCTTATCCGTTTCGAATTCGATCGATCTTCCAGTTGTAGCGCGGGAGACCCGAGTACCGGGCCACCTTCAAGGGTAATCCCCTTCCAGCGCCCTGGGGCGTCAACACCAACGCCATCTACATGCCCGACGGAACTCCAAACTAGCTTGATTCGAGTCACCGCCTCCACGACAGTTTGCTCGGCCGTCCAAAACGAGGAACCTCTGCGTCTGGACTACACCTATGGTGGGAGTGCGAACAACGGCAACGTGCAAGGTGTTACCCTCCGTCGCGGGACTAGTGCATGGACTCAGTCTTTCGTCTACGACGGCAGGAATCGGATCACGCATGTCAGTGACAGCGCCTTCAATCAAAAGTTTGCCTATGATTTTCTTGGTAATATGGCAATCGACAAATCGGGCAGCAATCTTCTCCCTGCCGGAGACTTATTCTATCCGAACGTTGCGTCCGATCCGAACGGTAACGCGGCGGCGGCCTTGTTCAAGTACAACCGGTGGAATGGAGCGGCTCATGACGGCGCCGGAAATCAAACCGGCGTCAATAGCGGATCCTACTCTTTCACGTACGATGCGGAAAACCGTGTTCTCACGGCATCCGTGCCGAACATGACGGCCTCCTACGCCTACGACGGCGAGGGACGGCGCGTCCGGAAAACCGTGCAAACCAGCCAAGGCGCCGCTGCGTACATCTATGTCTACGACGCCTTCGGCCGCCTTGCCACGGAGTTGAGCAGCGGTACTCCGCCGCTGGTGCCCGGCCGTCATTACCTTGTTCCTGACGCCCTCGGCAGTACACGTCTCGTGATGGACGCCAGCGGCAATCAGGAGAGGTGTTTCGACTATACGCCTTTTGGCAGCGAAGTTCCGGGTAGCTATCGCGCCTCTTTAAGTTGCTACGGTTCTTCGGTGTATCCAGGGGGGGCGGATGCGATTAGCAATAAGTTCACCGGCAAGGAACGCGACGCCGAAACCGGGTTGGATTTCTTCGGCGCTCGGTATTTGTCGGCAGCGCAGGGGAGGTTTACGAGTCCGGATGAGCCGTTTGTGGACCAGCACCCTGAGGACCCGCAAAGCTGGAACCTCTATGGATATGTGCGGAACAATCCCCTTGCGCACGTTGATACCGATGGACAAGCGTGCTTCGCGCTG
>JBGSME010000872.1:0-3624 GCA_041740335.1 Bryobacteraceae bacterium
TCGGCCTGTTGCGCGGCGGCGGCGGGCATGGCGGGCGAGGCGAGCAGAGCGAGAGCGGAACGGCGCGATAGTTTCTGATCCATGGGAGCCAGATTATCGCAACATCGCCGCGGCGTGGGAAGGATTCTGGTTACTTCGGACGCGGCGGACTCATCATGATGTGTGCTCCCGCCGTTCCCGGATACATCAGCCAGGGTTCCGTAGTTCCCTTCAACGGCAATCCGGTGGACTCCGCCGTCGCGTAGGGCACATACACCACCCACCGCAAGTAAGGATCGATGGTTTCGCCCTTCGCCGCGTCGAATCCCTTGCCGGCCATCACGTATAGCATTCTGGGCTCGCGGGGCATTTTGACCTTGCCCTCGTCCACTTCTTTCCAGCGCGCTTTGTGCCGATCCAAGCCCTTCATTCCTTGGGCGGTCAACTCGCGGCCGCGCGCCATAAACGGTTCCAGATCCTTGTGATAGCAGGCCACGCTGTAATTCTTTACGGCTGGGTCGCTCGCCAGGCACACTAATTCGTTTGTGCCTTTGCGGAGAGTTACTACCTTGCCAGCGGCATTGAAGCCGAGCACGGTGGCATCGGCCTGGCGATCCTTGGGAGCAGCCTGCACGGCGGCGGCGATCTGTTCTTCCGGCGGCGCCACCTCGGCGAAGGTCAACGGCGCCAGCACGGCGAATGCGAGTAGAAAACGAGTGGGGTTCACGTGGTCATGATACAACGTCGGGAGCTGCAGCGTGCTCACCCATCAGTCCCTCGGTCTGTGCCACGCACAACGCAGACACGACGTCGCCCACCACGTTCAGCGTGGTGCGGCACATGTCGAGCAGACGATCGACGCCAAGCACGATTGCGATTCCCTGTCCCGGCACGCCCACCGTTTCGAGCACCATCGCGAGCAACGGCAGCGATCCGCCGGGGACGCCGGCCGTTCCCACCGCAGTGATCACCGATAGCAGGATCACCGTAATCTGGGAACCAATGGGCAGTTCTACTCCGAACACCTGCGCCAGGAACAGCACGGTCACGCCTTCAAACAGCGCCGTGCCGTGCATATTCGCCGTCGCCCCAAGCGGCAGCACGAAGCCGGTAATCGATCGGGGCACTCCCAGCCGCAGTTCCGAAACGCGCATTGAGGTGGGCAGGGTCGCGCTGGACGAACTGGTCGAAAACGCCGTCAGCATGATGGGCCAGATGGTGCGGAAGAAGTCCACCGGGTTCATCCGGCCCACCGTTCGCACGATCAATCCCAGCGCCAGCAGCATGTGAATCAACAACCCGCCGGCCACCACGATCACATAGAGCGCCAGCGCTTTCAAAAGCGAAAGCCCGAATCGCGACGCCGTGGAAAACACCAGCATCGCTACCCCGATTGGAGCCAATTGCATGACCAGGCCGATGATGCGGATGGTGATTTCGGCGATGCCGTCCAATAGATCCGCCACGGGTTTTTGCTGCCGTTCGGGCACACGCGAGAGCCCGACGCCAAAGATCACGGCGAAGAAAATCAGGGCGAGGTAATCGCCGGTGGCCGCGGCTTCCACCGGATTGCGGGGGACGATATTCACGAACGTCTGGACGCCGAAACCCTGCAGACGTGCCCGCCGCGTCTCGGCTTCGCCCTGATATTCGTTCATCACCTGATCGACGAGCTCTTTCGGCAGGCCGTCGCCGGGGCGGACGGTGTTCACGAGGAACAACCCGATCGAAGCGGCGATGGCGGTTCCGAGCACGAAGAAACCGAACGTTTTCCCGAGCACCTTGCCGAGGCTCCGCACCTGCCCGAGATTCAGGACGCCGAGCGCCATCGTGGAGAAGATGAGCGGCACAACTACCATGAACAGCATCCGCAGCCACACCTGGCCGATCGGCTCGGTAACATTACGGATGGTCCAAAGCAACGTCTCGCTGCCGCCGGCGAAACTGTTCGCGGCGATGCCCGCCGCACCGCCGATCAGCAGGGCGAGGAAGATCAGCCGCGTCGGAATAGACTGGTACTCGGGCGAGTTCTCAGACATGGGAAGCCTGAATTATAGCAGCCGCGAAACGATGTCTCGGAAATGCCGCAAGATTGGGCTGATCTCGCCGAACTTGGGCTGCGCGACGCCGGTGCGGATACCGGCATCTGAGTGGGACGCGACACCAACGAACCGATTCCGGTGGATCGGCAACAGTGACGTACACGCCGGGGCGCTAACCTCCAAGGTGACTCTATTCTACGATTCGTGCGACAACGGAATGGGGCTCCTATGCGGCGGTGAAACGTACGATCCGGCAAACGACTCGGTGGTGATCGGTTCCTTCGGGTATAACTACGACACGAGCGCGCGGATCACAACCTCCCTACAGACCACGGACGGGTCATCGTACCAGTTCAACTACTCCAATAACTTCGCAGGTACGCCGGAGACCATCTCCAACCCGGCAGTGAGCGGTGGAATTGTCTCCTATTGCTACGACAAGGGTGGCCGGCCAAAAGATGTCATCAAGGGACCGACCTCGGGAACCACCAAGTACGCAAAATCCATCAGTTATGCCGCCAACGGCGGGCTCGAGTCAATGCAGTCCAATTTTGCCAACAACGTGTGGACGCAAACATCATGGACCTACGACTCGTTCCGGCAACTGCCGTCGCAGATGAATGTGACCCGCAACGGATCGACTCTGCTTAAGCTGGATTACTTCTTCTGTCCCTCGCAAGGCGGAAGCTGCACCGGCAACAACGGTAACCTGCAATCGTCCCGTATCACCCGGGGCGGTACGATCTGGAATCAGTTCTTCGGCTATGATTGGTTCAACCGGCTGAAGACAGGCAGCGAAACGGCCTTGCCGGGACTCACTGGATGGGGGCTGACCTATGTTTACGACCGCTATGCCAATCGCGGAGTACTTAGCTCAAGTACTCCGGCGCCGGACGGAGTTTTTGTGCCGAGCATTGCCGCCGACACAGCCGCCTCGGTGGAGGCGGTCTACTCCACTTCCAACCGCTGGAATGGCGTGAGCCACAACTCCGACAACGGCGATATGACCTTCTGGGCCGGCGCCACATATGTCTATGATGGAGAGCATCGCATCCGAACGGTGTCCAAGCCCGGCCAACCCGCAGTCACCTACCAATACGACGCGCTGGGGCGGCGAATGCTCAAGCAAGTCGGGACTGCGAACACGGCCTTCATTTACGATGCGTTTGGACGCCTGGCCCGCGAAGTGGGTGGCGCGGCGCAGACTGGATCGCAATATCTGCACCAGGATATGCTCGGCTCCACGCGGCTGATCACGGATGGGGAGGGGGCGGAGATTCGGCGGATAGACTACTATCCGTTTGGTCGTGAGATTCCACGAGGAACGAACGGCCGGACCGGTGGATTGTGGCCGACGGCGGGTTATCCCGGCGCTCCCGATCTGGCGGCGCAGAAGTTCACCGGCAACGAACGGGATGCGGAGACGGGCCTCGATTACTTTGGGGCGCGGTATATGGCGTCGGCGCAGGGGAGGTTTACGAGTCCGGATGAGCCGTTTGTGGACCAGCACCCTGAGGACCCGCAAAGCTGGAACCTCTATGGATATGTGCGGAACAATCCCCTTGCGCACGTTGATACCGATGGACAAGCGTGCTTCGCGCTG
>JBGSME010000873.1:0-9431 GCA_041740335.1 Bryobacteraceae bacterium
GGTTTCGATGGACGCCGCCTCAAGGGGATCGAGTGGGGCAAGATCGCTCCGCGCGTCGGACTCGCCTATCAGGTGCGGCCCGGTACAGTGATGCGGATGGGCGGCGGTATCTTCTTCACTACCGCTCCCTACGGCGCCAACAACTATGCCACAGCGCCGTTTCGCGCGTCCACGCCCTGGGTCACCAGCGTCGATGGCGTAACCCCGAATGACCTGCTGCGGAATCCATTCCCCAACGGAGTGGCGCAGCCCGAAGGCTCGACGAACGGATTGCTCGCGGCGCTCGGCTTGGGCGTGGGCTCGCCGGTTCCTTCCACCATGACCACGCCGAACAATGCCCAATGGAATTTTTCGATCGGGCAAGATCTCGGCGCGTCGGCTTTCCTCGAAGTTGCCTACGCCGGGAACAAGGGGACGCATCTGCCGCTCGGCTGGCAGATGGATCAACTGGCCACCAGCCTGATCCGGCCCGATGCCGGGCTGCTCGACGTGGTGCCGAATCCGTTCTTCGGAATCATCCCCGTGGGAACCATGTCCACCCGGACTGTCCAGCGCGGGCAATTGCTCACGCCTTATCCCCATATCCCGGGAGTCTCGTTCTCGGGCACGTCGTGGGGCAACTCGAACTACCACAGCCTTCAGGCCAAGTTCCAGAAGCGCTTCTCGCAGAACGGGACCGCGGTAGTCGCCTATTCGTGGTCGAAGCTCATCGCCGATGGCGGCGACAATGCGTGGGACTCCTCCGGATTCCGCGATTTCAACTGCCGCGCCTGCGAGCGCTCCATTTCGCCCTATGACTACCGTCACCGTCTGGTGACCAGCTACACCTATGAACTGCCGTTTGGCAAGGGCAAGCAGTTCGGTTCGCGGTGGGGCGGATTCCTGAACGCCGTGGCGGGCCAATGGCAGGTGAATGGCATCCTTACGCTGAACAGCGGGTCGCCCCTGCAGATCACCACCACCGGTAACACGAGCTTCTCGTTTGGCGGTGGACAGCGCCCGGATTCCACGGGCCAGGACGCCAAGCTCGACAACCCCACCCTCGCCAGATGGTTCGATACCACCGCCTTCCGTCTGCCGGCTCAATACACGTTCGGCAACGTGGGGCGCATGCATCCGAGTCTCCGGAGCGACTTCATCGAGAACCTGGACATGTCTCTGTTCAAACGGTTCAATGTTTCCGGGGACCGCGTGGCCCTCGAACTGCGCGCCGAAAGCTTCAACTCGTTCAACCATCCCATCTTCGGTTCGCCGAACACCACGGTGGGCAATGCCCAGTTCGGCCGCGTCACGGGCACGGCCAACGGGCCGCGGCAAACGCAGTTCGCCCTCAAACTGCTCTGGTAGGCTGGCAATGCGAAACGGCTGGCTTCTTCACCGGAGCCAGCCGTTTCGATCGTATCCGTACGGATACTTTCGATCGATGCACTACTTGATCGTCTCAACGCTCACATTCGCCCGCTCCACCACATCCGCCGCTAACTCCACCCCGAGCCCCACGCCCTCCGGAATCCCCAACACCCCATTCACCGGAACCAGATCCGCCGTCAGTAATCCCCGGTATTCATCCAAGTAATGCCGCCGCACCGTCTCGAGGATCATCAGATTCGGAACGTTCGCCGCCAGATGCGCCGACGCCCAGTGCAGCACCGGACCGCCACAGTTATGCGGCGCCACCGGCAGGTACCATGTCTCCGCCATCGTCGCGATCTTCTTTGCCTCCGAGATTCCTCCGCACCAACATATGTCCGGCATAATCACGCTCGCCGCGCGATTCTCAATCACTTCCCGGAATCCCCACCGCGTCATCAGCCGCTCACTAATCGTCAACGGCAGCCGCGTTCCCAATGCCAGTTCCCGATACGCAGCCATATTATCCTGCGGCAGCATTTCTTCCAACCACATCGGCTCCAACGGCTCGAGTGCCCGCGCAATCCGCTTCGCGCATGGCAGATTCCAATACCCGTGGAATTCCATCGCCACCGCCATGCGGTCCCCGAACGCTTCCCGAATCTGCCGCAACGGTTCCGCTCCGCGCTTCAACTCCGCCGCATCAATGCGATGCCCTCGATTCGCCAGCGCGATCTCATCGTACGGCCATATCTTCATCGCCGTGATTCCGGATTCCAACAGTTCCCCGGCCAACTGCACCGCTTCGGTTCGGAAGTCTACGTGATCGTAGCAGGTGTTGTAAATCGGTATCGATTCCCGCGACGCTCCACCCAGCAACCGGTAGATTGGCTGCCCATACGCTTTCCCCGCCAAGTCCCACAGCGCAATATCCACCGCGCTCAATGCCCGCATCTCAGCGCCCGCCCACCCGTGGTACGAGACCCCAAGAAACAGATCCGCCCACAAACGATCAATATCGAGTGGATTTCGTCCCAGTAGCGCCGGTGCAAAACTACGCCGGATCACGCCCGCTTCCGCGTCAGAACAAGGATACGTTTCCCCGAGACCTACCAGTCCCGAGTCGGTATGAAGTCTCACCCACAGCCAATCCACCTCACCGGCATGCACACGTATCCCGCGTGCATAGCGGATTAGCTCGACAGTGGTGATCTTCAAACGGCCGGTTCAGCCCGCGGCTAAAGCGCTTCCGGCAAAGTCAGGTCGGACTTCGCCAGTGCCTTCGCCAGAATCTCGATCGCCCGGCTTTCCGACACCCCGCGCGACGTCGATACTTCCGTAATCAGCATATGCCGTGAACGGTCAAGCATCTTCTTCTCGCGGAACGATAGCGTCTTCGCCCCTTGCTGGATCAACAGACCCTTGAGGACATCGGCTACGTCCAGCAGACCACCATTGCGCATCTTCTCCGAGTTATCCCGGAACCGGTTTTTCCAGTCCGTACACCGCGTGCAGACGCCCGCAGCCAGAAAATCCAGCATCCGCTGAATCTCCGCGTTCCTCGTCACTTTCCGCAGTCCAACGTCGGATACATGCGAAAACGGCACCATCACCGTTAAGCTGTTCCCCGTCAGACGCAATAGGTAAAACCGCTCAATGCGACTCCCGAAGGTTCGACTGCTGATATTCTCAACAGTTCCCACTCCGTGATTCGGATAGACGACGCGTTCACCGATATGAAATGACATGCTCGGACCCATGTACACCTCGCTTTAGTTGTCCACTACCTCTGGGTGGTAGTGTTCAATCGTAACTGGGTTTACATTTGGTGTCAACCTGAGAATCGCGAAAAAAGGCCAAAAAAATCGGTTTGGTAGATGGATTTACCCTCCGATGGAGGGATGGCTCTCACGCGGCATCAACTACAGGATGAGGGGCCCAGTACCGAATCTGCCACCTTGCCAAGGTGGTGACTACAACCGCTGTCCCGGATTTGTTCCGGCCGTACCTGCCCTCTCATCCAGAAACACACTCGCCCTCCTACCAGGGCATCTTCCGCTTCGTGTACTTCCGGCCCTTTTCCGCCGCTTCCTGCCCCCCCGACCCGATCCGAACCCCCTCGTCGATCATCTTCTCCACATCGTCGGGACGAACCGTGTTCAGAAACGCGATCTTGCTCTTCTTCGTCGCCGCCAATACCCGCGCCCGAGCGTCTCGCATCTGCGGATGCAGCGTCTCGTTCGCCCCATGTCCGTCCGGCAGATCGAGCGAAATTCCCATGTCTCCAGGACCCCACTCCGCAAATCCGATCCCAGGCACCGCCGCCACCAACTCCGCATTCGCCAGCGCGTACTTGTCCTCAATCTTCAGCCCCAACAAAAACTCGCCCTGCGGATTCAGTGGCCACGGATCCGCCTTCTTCATATACTCCTGCGCCGTCAAACCCCAGATCTTCGACGCGTATCCCTGGCTCCCGTTCCCAAGCATGCCCTCTCCGATACCCGGAACGATCGGGCGTGCGTTCGGATACCGCATCGACTGAACAAAGATTCGCACCGCCTCCGGGCTCCGCGCATGACACAACAAAATTCCATGCGCGCCCGCCGCCTGCGTCTGCTGCACCACCCAGAAGTTCGCCCGCATGTGGAACTCATCCACTCCCAACACCGGTAGCGTCACAATCACCGCCGGCGTCTTATGTCCGCTTCTCGTCGGACCCCCATCCACAAGCCCGCGCATGAACTCCCTCAGCGCCGTAAAGTCCAGCGCCCCATGCTCCATTTCATAGTTGATGTAATCGGCCCACGTTTGGGCCATCTTCTTTCCTTCTTCGTAGCCGCCATGGCCGCCCGTGTAATAGATGGGCTGGCCTTGCTCTAGCAGCTCGATCGCTCGATTGATTCGTTTCGGTTTGTAGTTGGGGTCTGGTTGCGCCACCAGGACTTGGCACGCGCTTGCAATCAACAATACGGAGGGGAATGCAATTCTCATAGCTCCAACCTTATATCGATCCCGGGTGGTTGGAGTCAAGTCGATTCGCTTCGAATGTGGACCCGGCTCAACTCCCCTGCAGCCGTTGCAGACTCAGCCACAGCGCCCGAGGCACGTGAAAACAGCCCTTGTAACTGTTGCCCTTCAGTGAGTGCGTCGGTTTGCCCCCGCGGTCGCAATACCCGAACCACTCGCCGCGATCCGCCGCTGGATCCGGAAACGTACCGTAGGTGTAGTCATGAACCTTGTTCAGCCACGAAAGCCACTTCTCGGAACCCGTCAGCGTCCACGCCCGCACCAGCGCATAAATCGCTTCCGTGTGCGGCCACCACAGTTTCATCCCCGCTTCCAATTGCAGCGCCGGCTTACCCTCGATGTCCATAAAGTAGAATAAGCCGCCATACTCCGCGTCCCATCCATATTCAACCGACGCCGCCAGAATTTCAAGCACCCGCGTCCGCATCGCCAGGTTCGGACGCCGTTCCAATACATCCAACAGAAACCAACACACCTCCAACGAATGCCCCGGACACACCAGCCGGCCTTCCGGAAGTCCACGCAGATCTTCCCCCAACACCGAAACGTTTTCGAGCAACACACCCGTTGCCCCGTCCAGATGCAGCAGCGCACTCGCCAAACACTCGTCAAGGATCGCATCGTAATTCGCGTCGCCGGTGTCCCTCGCCAACTCGAGCGCCAGCGATGTCACCACCATCACATCGGCCAATTGGCTCACCGCCGGAGCCCCGCTCAATGCCGGACGACCCAGCAACTGCGGATTCCTGATCCACTCCCGAATCTTTCCAAATAGTTCGATCGCTCCCTGCCGCGCCCATTCCTCGCCCGACGCCTTCGCGTACTCCAACCAACCCAAGGCCACGAAAACCGCCCCGTAGGGCTTCCTCTGGTACGCCGCCGCGCGCCCTTCCACCGTCAACGAAAAATAACACCGGCCCTCGCTGTCAAACGCGTGCCGCCGCAGAAACTCCGCCCCGCCCCTCGCCGCCGCCAGCCATTCCTCCCGCGGTCCGCACTCGTTGTACAACTTGCTCAGCATCCATACCTGACGCCCGTTCAGCCATACATACTTCCGCGGATCGTAGATGGATCCCTCCCGGTCCAGACAACTGAAAAAACCGCCGTGTACCCGGTCGATCGAATGCTTCATCCAGAAAGGAAGCACCGAATCGAACAGGTCACGGCGGTATACCTCGGCGAAATCCGTCATTTAAGCACTATCCTAATGTGCGATCAAACCGCGCCGCGACGGCTACGGTGCGGTAGCCTAAGCGCCCACCACCGGATTCTTCAACTCACCCAGACCCTGAACCTTCACAATGCACTCATCCCCGGGAATCAGGTACCGTGGCGGCTTCCGCGCAAAACCCACTCCCGACGGCGTCCCCGTCGACACCACATCGCCCGGCTCCAGCGTGAACACACTCGAAAGATGCGCGATCAACTCCGGGATCCGGAAAATCAGGTGCTTCGTGTTGGAGTTCTGCAGCACCTCGCCGTGAATCTCCAAACTGATGTCCAGATTGTGCGGATCCGCCACCTCGTCCGCCGTCACCAGGTAAGGACCCATCGGGCAAAACGTGTCAAACGTCTTTCCCATCACCCACTGCGTCGTCGCCAACTGCACGTCCCGCGCCGACACGTCGTTCAGGTTCATATACCCGAACACATGGTCCGCCCAATTGTCCGCCTCAATGTTACGTCCGCCCTTGCCCACCACAAAAGCGAACTCGGCCTCGTAATCCGGTTGCGACGAATTCTTCGGTAATACGATGTTGTCTCCCGGACCGATCACCGCCGTCGCGAACTTGCAAAATATCGTCGGCACCGTCGGAATCTGCATGTTCGATTCGATCGCATGATCGCGATAGTTCAATCCCACGCAGATGATCTTCGGCGGGCGCGGCACCGGCGCCATCAGCTTCACCGTATCAAGCGGCACTTCACCACCCGACGCCTCGCTCGCTTGCTGCAGCGCATCCGCTCCGCCCGCGATCAGATCGATCATGCTGGTCCAACCCGCAAGCGGCGTCACAGCGGATCCGTCCACCTTGCCCACTTCCGGCGACCCTCCCGAACGAACGAACGTAACAAGTTTCATATGTAGATTTGTGTGCTCCTATTTGCGCAAGTTCGCCAAAGTCGTTTATTGTAGCACTCTCGTATCTACCGCTTCCGCCGCCGCGCGCACCAATCCGCGGCCGAAATCCATTCGGTCCTCTGCCGTTGGCGGTCGATCCAGGCGAGGCTGCTGCGAGATCCGCAGTTCCATCAAAAACGCCGGCAGTTTCCGATCCCGGTACAGTCCCTGATTCACCGTCATCCGTCCCGGCTTCCCTTCCGTCGTTGTCTCCGCCGCCGCCGAAAGCGGCCGTGTTGGCGCAAACGTCGTATGCTTCTGCAAGGCAGCGAAGAAGCGCTCCCCAAGCCCCTGGATCGGTTCCGTCGGTTCCGGCGGACCTTCCAGATACTCGCTCGTCTCCGTGTTGTGCAGGCTCAGGAACAGGTCCACCCTCCGGCCGCTGTCCACCCAGTCCAGGATCGCCTTCCTCTGTGCCCATATCTCCGGCATCGCCTCCTGATCGGTCACATCCCAATTACGGTTCAAATCGTATCCGTTCCGGTTGAAACGGACCTTTCCCTCCGCCACCCCGTCCGGGTCGCACAACGGATAAATTCGGAATAGGAACCGCTGCCGGATCGCGCTCGCATCCGGATGATCGCTCAGCAGAAACCGGATCGCGCCTTCCGCCGCCCAGGACGATCCCGTCTCCCATGCGTGCTGCCGGAACATCAGCCACACCACCCTCCGCTTCGAATCGTCCCCCTCACCGGTAATCGTAATCATCGGGATCAACCGCTGCCCAACCGTCCGCCCAATCGACTCCACCCGCAGATTCCCGTTCTCCGCCATGTCTTCGAGCAGCTTCCGCAGATTCGTCAACGTATACGGTGGCACGTGCGCAATCGACACACTGTCGGTTCGCGGTGTCAGCCGCAACCGCAGCCGCGGTTCTTTCGGATCGTATTCCGCCGTCCTGAAATGCGTCCACTCCTGCCCGTCCTCTTTCCACACCGGCAGCGTATCCTTGGTCACCGCGCCTCGGTTCGGCTTGTAATTGTACTCGCCGGGAAGCCCCACCAGATCGATCGTTACCGCCTTGCCCCGCGCTCCCTCCACCCGAAAGTAATACCAGTTCGCCTGCCGGTTCCGTCCGTCTTGATCCACGTCCCCCCGCAAATGGCACCGGAAGTGAACCGGCGACACCGTCTCCACCTTCTGCAGACTGGCGCCCTCAAAACCCGTAAAAACAATACTCACTGCCAGCAGAGGAATCATATCGTTACAACCGCCGAATCCGGATCTGCTTGTACTCGATCCACTTTCCGTTCTGATGCGCCTGCAGTTCGATCGCTCCCGCTTCCAATTGCTCGAGTTGATCGTACTCGAGCACATTCTCTCCGTTGATTCGCACGAGGCATTTCCTCCCCTCGGCAACCAACTGGAACAGATACCACTGCTCCGCCGCGATCTGCGGATACTTCGCCCGCTTGTGAAAGTACAGCGAGCCGGTCGGGTAATGCGCCTCCTCCACGTCGTGCAACTGGATCTCGTACCGGTCCCGCCCGCCTTTTGACCGGAACAGGATGCCGCCGTTATGATGCGCCACGCCGCGTATGTACATCTCGAGCGCGAAGTCCTTGTACGTCTCGATCGTCGTCAGATTCCCCAGCCCATCCCCGCGGAGCACGCCGCCCAACGCCTCGTACCGCGCCGGAAAGCGTTCGTTCGGCTCCGTCAGCTTCCACTTCGCCAGATCCCCCGGTTCCATGTACAAGCTTTCCCAGCGCTGCTTCGGCGCCAATTCCCGGATTCGTATGTTCCGGAACTGGAGTGGGTACGACAGTGTCTCCAGCCCCAGATAGCCGCTCCGAAGGCGCCATTTCAGTTCCGGATTCGATTCCACGTTCAGATCGTGAATCCGCTCCCCGTTCGACCATACTTCCAACCGCGGCCAATCCATCCGGATCCGCAGTTGATTCCACTCCCCCTTGTTCCGAACGTTCACCTTGCCCGGTGCGATCAACGGAAAGATCGATCCCATCGAATTGTTCCGCGGCTCCGCGTCCACTTGATGAAACAGGCTTACCTTGAATCCACAGTGGCTCTTCCGGTACCCATGCTCCGGTGCCGCGAAATAGACACCCCCATCCATCCAGCCCTTCAAAAAGAACTCCAACTGAAGGTCGAAGTTCTCATACCGGCGCGCGCTCCGCAGCCACGCCGGAAACTCCGCCGTGCTGCTTCCCGCAATCGTCCCGTCCTTTACATAGAACGCGGATTCGGGACCGTCCTCGGTCGTCCACCCGGCCAGTGTCCGTCCGTCGAATAGCGTCGTCTCTCCCGGGTCCTGCTGCGAAGCGAGCGCAGGTACTAGGGACAAGCTTTGAGTGAATGTACGGCGTAGCATGGATCGCGTCTTTCTATTCTATGCCGTACGATTCCAAGTGGAGAGAGTGTGCGGCTGACAAAAAGAAAGAGGAAACCCAAATGGGAATTTGGCTAGCACTGTTTATTGTTCTTTGTCTCTTATTGACGTTGGCGTCGCTCGGCTTGGTCGCCGCCGGCTATCGCTGGGGCGGCTTCGCCGCCAGTGAAGTAATGCGTATCCCCGGATCCAAGTGGAAGGCATACGTGGTCGCTGTCCTGCCCGCCGCAGCCTTTTCAGCGGCGTTTCATTTTGACCCGTCATTGGCCATCTTCGCCGGAACGGCCTTCTTCGCCGTCGCCGTCGCAGCCGTTTTCGGCTGCTTCGTCCGCTGGAACATCAAGGGCCGCCTCGACGGCTCTTTCTTCTCAGGCCTAACCCCAGGCCTCTAGAAAGCCTAGGCAGCAAAGGGACAGCCCGCGGCGGCCACCAACACCCGTCAAGAGCCCCCAAAACGGCCCGCCCCGCGGTCGGACTGTCCCCCATATTTCGGCCCCTACCCACGACAGCAAAATCCCCCCTCAACCCGACGTAAGCAGAAATATGGGGACAGCCCGCGGCGGCCACCAATGCCCGTCAAGA
>JBGSME010000874.1:0-3367 GCA_041740335.1 Bryobacteraceae bacterium
GGCGCCGACGGTAGCCGCGCGCACGCAATGACGGCCGCCTGCACGGCTCCCCTGCCTTAACGCGCACCGCGGGACCGCTAAAGTTCCAGCCGGCCCCGGTACATCATGTCTTTCAGTTTGAACTTCGCCGCGATCTTTACCGGCCCCGCCGATGCCGCAAACTCGATGATGCCTTCGCCGCCTGTGAGGTCCGTGTACCGGGGAAACCGCATCGCCGCCGACAGATGCATCCCCGCCGGCGGTACGGTGACTGACTCGGGTTGAACTGCCTTGCGGCCCTTCAAAAAGAGCGAGGCGGTCCGCGCCAGTTCGGCTTCGAGCTTTTCGACGCCATCGGGGAACGTCGTCGCCGGAATCCCGAATACCTCGATGAGATACCCTGCGTCCGGCTTTGCCTCCAGAAGCTCCCGCGCGGCCGGCGACTGAATCCCTTCGCGGCCCCACTGCTCAAGCGCCAGGGCCTGCCGCACCGGCAACCCGCTTGACCAGCGTATGGTCAGGTAGATCTCGGTATGCACGCCCACCCCGCCGGGGCGTTGACGCGGACGGAAGACGAACGGTACGTCCAAGGGGTGCGCCCATGGCGATTCCGTGAGGATCCGGTCGGCGAATTCGGGGCTCCAATCGGGAAAAGCGGGCCTTTCCCAATCGCGGCTGAATGCCAGTGGAGCAACGCCGGCCATTCCCAGCAACATGCGTCGCGTGATCGAAGAATCCGTCATCAATGGCTTCGACGCGCCGCCGCACCGGGGCGTTGCCTTCGGAAATGCAAAAACCAGCGGCGAAGCGTACCCTCCTCGCTCCTCCGCTCCAAAGTGCCCTCTCTCCCTCCGGCGAACTCGTTGAGTTATTCGGTGGTCTTGATTCCCCACGCGCCGTCGCCGTAGGCGATCCTCGTCAACCCAGCGGCCAACGCCACCTGCGTCATTTCGGCGATGCTGCCGACTTCCAGCTTTTTCACGATGATCTTGCGGTAGGTGCGAATCGTTTCCAGGCTCAATTCGAGCGTTGCGGCAATCTCCCGGCTTCGGCGCCCTTCGGCCACCATCGTCAGCACCTGGCGCTCACGCGGCGTCAACCGCTGCACGGGATTCTTCGCGCTTCGCCCGGCCGATCCCGGTGCAAACGCCTGCAGAAGGCCATTGCTTGCGGTGGGGCTCCAATAGCTTCCTCCTTGCCCCACAGCCCGCACCGCCCGAACCAGTTCGCTTCCTCCGCTCCGCTTGGAAACGAATCCCTTCGCCCCGGAGCGGATCGCGTGCGCAACCGAGGCTTCGTCATCCCACATCGATAGAATCAGAACACGGGTGCAGGGAAAGCTCTGCGCCATAGCCAACACCAGATCCGGCGGACCCGGGGCGGGCAGCCTCAATTCAGTCACAACCACATCCGGAGGCCGTTTGGTACACAGCTCCAGCGCAACCGCTCCGTTCGGGGCTTCGCCGGAAACTCGGAACGCCTCTGTCCGTTCGAGAATCGACTGTACTCCTTCCCGAACGATCGTGTGAGGATCCACCAACATCACGTCAAGCTTGGTCATTGTCGCTCTCTGTCCAACTTTCACCGTTAACCAACGCGAGCAGTTCGCGCGAGGCACGGAATTTTGCTACCTTCTTGGGTGCGATTGGGAGTGGTCCTCCCGTTCGCGGATTACGCCCCACACGCGCGCCCCTCCCGTGCGGAAAGAAGGATCCGAAGCGGCGGATTTCTACCCGCTCGCCGGACTGAATCGCGCGTGTGATGCTCGACACCAACGTTTCCAAAACGACTTCCGCGGCCGAATAGGTGAGACCGCAGCTGGAAACAAGATCCGCAACGAGGTCGGTTCGCGTGAGCGTAGTCGATGTTTGTTTTGCTGTTTTGCTCATCTGGTCTGGGCTTGCGTCCTGTTGCCTGTAAAGGCGCAGACCGTCCCCGCGCGCAGACATTAAGAAAACTTAATATTTGTCGCGCTATAATAATGCTATTCGAGAATGGCCGGAGTGTTCGCTCAGTCGATGGCCCGCGAAGCCCAAAGCACAGACCGAATCCAGGAGATCGACTCCGCGCTCCAAGCGCTCTATCCGGAGTTGCGCCGTCGCGCGGAAATGGTCATGCGCGGCGAACGTGCTTCGCATACTCTTCAACCCACCGCACTTGTCCATGAAGCAATCCTTCGCCTGATGGGCGACAGCACGCAGGGCTGGACCAACGAGCGCGAATTTTTGCTCCGCGCCTGTCACCAGATGGGCAATGTTCTGATCGACTACGCCCGCCGCCGCAACGCCGTCAAGCGCGGCAGCGGCCAGTTTGTCGAGGAGTTGGACGAGGCCCGCCATGGCACCGGCGACAACCTCGATCGCGTGATTGCTCTCGCCGAAGCATTGGAAGGCCTTCGCGGTGTGGACGCTCGCGCCGAGCGCGTGACCGTTCTTCGCTTTCTGATGGACCTCTCCGAGCAGGAAACAGCGGAGGTTCTTGAAATTTCGACGAAGACCGTTGCGCGAGACTGGAAGTTCGCCCGCGCATGGTTGCGGCGAGCCTTGGCGCCGGCGCCCCAGCCATGAGTCCGGAACAAATTCGGGGTAGGACTGCCAAGGCGCTGTTTCTGGCCGCGGTGCAGCTCCCACCCGAGGAACGGGACGTCTTTCTTCGTCCCACCGAAGAGCGCGACCCTGCACTCGCCGCGGAAGTCCGCGAACTGCTTCAGTACGACGAAGGCACCGACGACTTTCTCGACCGGCCCATCTTGTCCTCGCTCGATATCGAGCTTCCGGCGCCGGCGCCCGGCTTGGCGGAAGGTACGTTGCTTGCCGGCCGCTATCGTGTCGATGGTCCGCTCGGCTCCGGCGCATCCACAGACGTCTACCTCGGCCGGGACGAACTGCTCATGGGCAAGAACGTCGCCGTCAAACTGCTGCGGCGCGCCTCGACGAGTGGATCGGCCTTCTTTCGCGAGATGGAAGCGCTCGCGCGCATCAACCATCCCGGCGTCATGCAGGTGCTCGACCTCGGTGAAACCGGCGACGGCAATGCGTTCCTCGTCACTCAATTCACGCCGGGCCGGACTCTTCGATCTGTGCTCGCTTTACAGGCGCTACCCCACGACCGGGTGCTTCGTCTGATCCGCCAAGTGGGACAGGCCCTTTCGGCCGCTCATGCCCAGGGCGTTTGGCACCTCGATTTGAAGCCGGACAACATCCTCGTGGTCGACTTCGGTACACCCGACGAGCGCATTCGCATTATCGACTTCGGGCTCGCAGGCATCGCCGACCTGCCTACACGCCCCGTGGTCGGCGGATCGCCCGCGTATGTGGCTCCCGAGCAGGTCACGGGAGATGCCAGCGCCGCGGCGGACCAGTAGTCGCTCGCCGCCATCGCCGTGGAG
>JBGSME010000875.1:0-5771 GCA_041740335.1 Bryobacteraceae bacterium
GGGCGCGGGGCTGGGGATCGTCGCCAGTAGCCGTTGGCTCCTGATGGTCCAGGCCGGCGCGCTCGCCGGATACCTTTCCTTCGGCTGGGTCGCGGACCGGATCGGGCGCCGCCCGGCTTTTCTCATATACGTGCTTGGCGCCGCCGCGCTGGTTCCGGTTTACGGTACCACACGATCGGAAACCCTGCTCTTTGCTCTCGGACCGGCCCTTGGCTTTTTTGGAAGCGGATACTTTTCCCTGTTCGGGGCAATGCTCTCGGAGTTGTTCCCTGCCGGAGTGCGCGGAATCGGGGTCGGATTCTCCTACAACTTCGGGCGGGCCATCTCGGCGCTGGCGCCGTGGGTAGTGGGCGCAGTGGCGGATACTCGCGGCTACGGGCAGGCGCTGGCGATCAACGCTGGATTCTTCGTGTTAGCCGGGGCGCTGGTATTCACGCTACCGGAAACGCGGGGTACCCAATTGGGGACCGATGGCTAACAGGGATTGAGGCCTATTCGTACCGCAAAGCCTCGATCGGATCGATCTCAGCCGCTTTCATCGCCGGATAAATACCGAATAGGACACCGACGGCGACAGCCACGCCGAACGCGACCCCAATCGAAGTGGTGGTCACGATGGTGCGCCACTCGGCAGCCGAAGCAATCGTCCACGACAGCGCTACGCCGAAGCACACGCCGAGCAGACCACCGGCTCCGGAAATCAACACCGATTCTGTGAGAAACTGGCGCACAATATCGCGCCGCGTGGCGCCCACGGCTCGCCGGATCCCGATCTCGCGCGTACGCTCCATCACCGTGGCCAGCACGATGTTCATGATCCCGATACCGCCGACGAGCAGCGAAATAGCCGCGATGGCTACCATCACATAGGTGAAGATCGTCTGCGTCCGTTTCTGCTGGGCGAGCAGCGCGGCGGGAATGGTCACCGTGAAATCTTCCGTATTCCGATGGCTCGAACTGAGAATCGCCCCAACCACAGTGGATGCTTCCAGGCTGTCAACACCCTCCTTGAGGCGGATATCGATACCGTCCAGTTCATCCTTTAGAAAACGGCTGGAATCCCAAAATCGATATTGAAACGTGCCGAACGGAACAAAAATGGCGTTGTTACGATCCTGAGACCGCCCTGCGCCGGAGATGGTGGAATCGGCCACTTGCGGCGCCAGGACGCCCACCACGCGCAGCCACGTGTCGTTCACCTTCACGTATTTACCAGCCGCCGGCGCATAGCCGAGCATGCCGATCTTGGCGCCTTCGCCAAGCACACAAACCGCCGCGCCCGAAGCATCGTCGCTTTCATTGAGAAAGCGTCCCTCCTGCGTACGCAGGTTGTGGATGCTGGCGTAGGCGGCGCGAACCCCATACAGTTCTGGAATCGACGCCGCCGGCTTCGGCAGCACCCGCGCCGGATGAAGCGCGCCGCGCGGGGAAAGGACCTCGAGCCCTTCCACATTCGACTCAAGCACACGAGCATCGCGCTCGGTCAATCCGGGCGAGGCGCGGCGCCGCTGCTGAAGCTCTTCGGCGCTCATGGCGGGGCGCGAGTCAATCAGGATGTTTCGCACCCCGAGCTGTTCAATGAACTCGAGCGACTGCTGGCGCGCCCCCGCCCCGATCGACAACATCCCGATTACCGATCCCACGCCAAACACGATACCGAGCGCGGTGAGAAACGTTCGCGTCTTCTGCGCACGTAGATTCGACATCGCTTCGGCAATATCGGAGGCCAGGCCGAGTGGGCTCATTTCTTCGACACCGCCTTGGTGGCATCGGAGGCTCCGCCCTTCTGCTCACCGGACCGGCTGGACGGATTCGCCGTCGCGATCACTTCGCCCTCGCTGAGCCCTTTCACTACCACGCGGCTTTCGCTGCTCCGCACCAGTTCCACCTCTTTGGCAAGAAAGCCGTCCCCGCTCTTTAAGAACACCTGACGCCGGCCGTCGCTCTCAAACAGCGCCTGCGCCGGGATCCAGATAACGTCGCGCGCCGTCTCGGTAGTCACCACCATTCGCGTGCTCATGCCGGGGCGCAGCGCGGGTACCGGATCATCGAGGCTCATCTTACACTCGAAACGCCTGTCCCACGGAGGGCCGGTGGTTCCGCCGAGATTCGTAACGCGCCCATGGAACACACCCCCAGGCAACGCCACCACGCGGACCTCCACCGGTTGGCCCACCGCCAGCAGACCGCGATCTTGCTCGCTGATCTTAGCCGCAATCTCCCAACTCTTCATGTCCGGTATCTGGACCACACCCGTACCCGCACGCACCGAGTCGCCTACCTGTAACATCGGGAACTGCATCCCTGGAAAGAAGAAATTACTGTTCGTGTTGCGCTCGACATTCACATATCCGGCCATTGGCGCCTTCAGCCTCATCATTCCGATATTGCGGCGCGCCGTCTCGGCGGCCACTTCGGCCTTCTTGCGGGCAGCCTGCTGGATGGCGATTGACGCCGCAGCGGCGGCTTTGCGCGACGGATAGTCCTGCTCGAGCTTACGCAGACGGTCCCGTGTCGCTTCGAGCGCGAGTTCGTTCTGCTTGGCGACGATCGCCGGCAGCAGCGGATTGCGCTCGCACTCGATCTCGGCCAGGCGCAGTTCCCCGCGCGTCTTGATGAGTTCGTTGTTGAGTTCCTCCTCCTTGGCCGCCGATTCGTTGGCAGCCTGAATCACCTGCTGTTCGGCTTCGGCCAGATCCGCTTCAGCCTCACGCAATTTGTAAGTCTCCTCGGTGGTATCGAACTCGGCGACGACATCGCCCTCGTTCACCAGATCTCCTGAACTGCGCAGCGACGTCAGTATCAACTGCGGGCTGCCCGTCATCGGCGCGGTGAGCGTCTTCGAATTGCCGCCTTGCAGTTCACCACGGGCAACCACGGTGAAGGTAACGTCACCGCGCCTTACCGTGGCGGTGGGGATCCGGGTCGCACCGCCGGTTTGCAGATCGCGCGCAACATATCGGGCGCCCCAGGCGGCCAGCGCCAGCACCGCGGCGATCAGGATCAGCAGTGGGAGCGGCCGTTTCACTTTTTGCCCGCTTTGCTTGGGCCGCCCACTGGATCGACCAGAGCGACACGATCTCCGGCGGCCACACCGCGAATCGCCACTTCGTCCGGATTGCGCGCCACGATCTCAACGAACGCGGCGCGCAGTCCTTCCCGGCCCGCCACGAGCACGACCGGTTTGCCTTGGCGCGCGAAGAGGGCTTTGGAGGGAACGCTGAGGGCATCGGCGATCCGGTCCACCACGATGTCCATTCGCCCGTTCATGCCTGGCCGAAGCCGTGGATCGACAGCTTCGAAATCGCCGAACGCCCGAAAATTGCGCGTCGGCGGCCATTCGAAGTTCTGTTCGGTGAGCGGCGAGATGGCGGCAAGCGTCGCCGGAAACGGCGTTTCCGGAAACGGATCCAAATGGACGCGGGCAGCTTGGCCAAGCCGGATTCGGCTGCGTTCGATCTCCTCGAGCTTTGCCTTCATCTGCAAACTCGCCAGGTCCGGAATCTCGGCGATCGAGCTCCCGGGCCACACGTTGTCACCCACACGGAACGGCTGCGCGTTCATCCAGCCTCGGGAGTAATTCATCAGGTAACTGACGATACCGCTCGAAGGCGCCGCCACCTCCATCTGCGAGATGCGTTTCTTGAACAATTCCACTTCCGAGCGGCTCTTGTCTCGTTGCGCCTCGACCGCGGCAATCTTGGAGCGGCCTGAGGCCTTATTCAGATCGAGCGTGGTTTGCAGCACATTGAGCTTGTCTTCGGCAAGACCGAGGTTGATGCGGCTTTCCTCAGCCTGCAGCTTACTCACCAGTTCGGCTTTCGACACTTCCAACCGCGCCCGTTCCACCTGATGGCGCTGCCAGGCGAGTTCCAGCTTATCCTGCTCTTCCTGGATCCGCGCCTGCGCAACAGTCTGCTCGAGCGTTGCTTCGGCTTGCTGCAGCGTCGCCTCTTTTTCCTCCAACTGGCGCTTGGCGCCGCTCGAATCGAAACCCACGATCGAGCCCCCGGCCTTGATCGGGCTGCCGGGGGGCGCTTGCCAGGAGATCCGCATGTCTGGCACATTGAGCGGAGCGGTGATCAGAACCGAACGCCCGGCCACAAGCTCGCCGCGGCAGGAAACGATCACGAGAAATTCGCCTTTCCGGACAACAGCGGTCGGGATGCCGGGATCAATTGTGGCACGGCCATACCGCACGTAGGCGTAAGTCGCCCCGGCAGTGAAAACCGCGAACACACCGAGCGCTGCCACCCAACGGATCCAGCCGCGCTTTGAGCCCGCTTTCATTTGGCTGGCCCCGTGACAATCTCGAGCGCGGCGGAGAGATCCGGCAGCAGCCGCGAATCCTGCTGCTCCACCCGGAAACGGGCGGCAAAAGTACGCACTGGCGTATTCAGCGCGGCGGTTGCCACCGGGCTTGCCGATTCCAGCACGGCGGTAAACGCCGCGTCCGGATAGGCGTCGAGGTAGACGTTTGCCTTCGCCTGCGTCGAAAGCGCCACCACGTCCGGTTCGTTCACCATCACGTCCACCACCATCGACGACGGATCGAAGATGCGGAGCACGGGCTACCCGGGATACATTTGGTCGCCTTCCTGCGGTGGACCCATGGAGCCGCTGCGCCGCGTATTCTCGAGTGCGATCATCCCGTTCTGCGGCGCCTGAATCGCCAGCCGCTTCAGGTTGTTCTCAATCCGCTCCAGACCCACCCGCTGGCGTTCCGTTTTCAAATCCAGAACCCGGACCGCGGCCGTCTCCTCGCGTTCGTTCGCCGCGTGCGATTTCCGCAGGCTCACAACGGCGGCCGTCGCCGTGGCCGCTTTGATCTCGTTTTCCGCCGCTCGATATCGGAAAGAACCGGCCCCTTTTTAAGTTGGATTTGCGCTTTGGCGAGGTCGGCTTCGGCTTCGCCAATGAGGGAAAGGCGCTTGGCGGAATCACTGTGCGCCTTGGCCGATCGCTCGTCTTTCTGGTGAGTGATCTCATCGAGCTTCGCCTTCGCTTCGCGCGCCTCGTCGAGCAGCGTGGTGGGGTCAAACTCGATGATCGGTGCACCTTCGGTCACGCGTGCCCCATTTGGAACAAGCCTTGTCAGGGTGAGCTGGCTGCGTTGAGCGGCGATCGAGGGCACGCGGATGGAAAGCGACCTCAACGCCTGCACCGTGCCGGTGGCGCGAAAAATGTGCTCGCCGCCGCCGGCGGCCTTGTGAGGAGTTTCGATGGGCAGCGGCGGGGCTGCTTCTACCCTGGCGGATCGCCTTCCATTACAGGAAACGCTGAAAGCGGCTATGACGGCGGCGGCGATAGCCGCCAGTCGACCCGTCGAGGTGGTCCGTACCAGCATCGGCGCCTCCTGGCTTCCGCATCTGATTCTCGGCAGCCGGATCTCAATGGCCGCGCCTGTCTCAGCATTAGACGGCGTGACTCTGAATTTCGTTTACAAAAATTTGGAGAATTTTGCGGCAACCAGATTGCACTCATTCGACGTTACAATGGAGTGAGTTGAGGCCCTTCGATCCGCTTTTGCGGAATGCTCATCTGGCAACAATCGCCGCGTCGGTCTGGCCCAGGCGTCTCGACGAGGCGCGATTTCCGGTAGAAGCGAAACTATTCTCCACCGAGCCGGACACCAAGATCCTCGTGCGCATCCAACGCCCGTTGGCCGCCGCGCCGGGGCCGCCGCGCGAGGCCGTGCTGGTGCATGGGCTTGAGGGCTCATCCGAAGCTCCGTACATGCGAAGCCTCGCACAGACCCTGCTCGACGCCGG
>JBGSME010000876.1:0-3791 GCA_041740335.1 Bryobacteraceae bacterium
ATCAACAAACTTCGCTACGCCACGCTCATGGGGATCAAGAAGGCGAAGTCCAAGGAAGTGAAACGGCTCAACGCGGCGGATCTCGGCGCCGCCGCCGAGGCCATCGTCCACCTCGACAAAGTCTACATGCCTCCGAAATCCAAACAGACCGTCATGATCCAGGGCTCCGCGCGCGAACAAGCCGCGCGCCTTGTGGAAGTGTTGCGGCGCGAGGTGAGAGTACTGTGAGCGTTCTCGTTATTTTCGAACCCGGCCGGCCCACTTCCGCCGAAGCCATCGTCGCCGCCCAGCTCACAGGGATGCCGGTAACGGCTGCCGTGATCGGCGACGCCCCGGAACTCGCGAGCTGCAAGCTCGACAAAGTAGTCCATATCCAGCACGAGTTGCTCGCGCGCTACACCGCCGACGCCTATACGTCCGCGCTCGCTCAATTGATCGCGCGGCTTCGCCCCACCCTGGTGCTCCTTCCCCACACCTATCAGGTGCGCGACTATGCCCCGCGCCTGGCCACGCGTCTCGATCGCGTCCTCATCAGCGATGTTGTCGCCATTCGAATGGACGGCGATCGGCACGTCTTCGTCCGCCAGTTGTTCCAAGGTAAGCTCAACGCCGACTACACCGCCCACGGCCCTGGTCCGCACTTTGTCTCCGTGCAAGCCGGCGCCTTTCGCGCCGATCAATTGCAGCCCGGCGCCGGCCCGGTTGAATCCTTCACGCCGGATCTGGTCGCGTCGCAGATCCGCGCCTCTGCCCACGAGCCTTTCCGCGAATCCCAACGCGCCGTCGATCTCACCGCCGCGGACCTGATCGTCTCGGTGGGGCGCGGTATCCGTGAAAAGGAAAACATCGCCATCGTGGAGGAACTGGCCCACGCTCTCCACGCCGAACTCGCTGCCTCGCGCCCCATTTGCGACAACGGCTGGCTGCCCATGGAGCGCCAAGTCGGGTCATCCGGACAGACCGTCTCGCCCAAGCTCTACCTCGCCGTCGGCATCTCCGGCGCCATCCAGCACCTTGTCGGAATGAAAGGCGCGCGCACCATCGTCGCGATCAACAAAGACGAAAACGCCCCGATTTTTGAGATCGCAGACTACGGTATCGTTGGCGATCTGTTCGACGTAGTCCCGGCGCTCATTGAGGAAATCAAGAAGGCAAAATGACCACGCTTGCCGTCTGGACCGGCACGCTCATCCTCTTCCTTCCCACCCCGCACGGGTTCTACGTAACCGCCGATAGCCGGCACGACGGCGGACCCGCCGCCGAGGCCGATCAGGCCCAGAAGATTTTTCTCTGCGGCGAAAACGCCGTCTGCGCGATTTCCGGCGCGCTTCGCATCACCGTCACCAAGCCCGATGGCAGCGCCGAAACGTTCGACATCGCCGCCGCCCTCGATCGCATCGGCCGCGATCTTCCGCCTGACGCCCAAGCGACACAAGTGGCCGCGGCCATCTATGCCGATCTCCGCACTTTTTGGGTGCAGAATCTCGCCGATCCCGTCGCGATTCCGCTCTCGCAGAGAACGCTCGCGCCCTCCGTTTCGACAATCCTGTTCGCGCGCCGCAACGCGGCAACCGGCGGCATGGATCTCTCCCAGATCCAGTTTCCTTTTTCCGAATCGGCGATCGAAGGCCACGGTTGGGTGCATGACCTACGGCCCCCCGTGATCCGGCCCGCCGATGCCTCGCGTCCCCTGGCGCAAGGCAAAACCGAATGCATGTTGATCACCGCCGATCAGCCTCCCGCCATCGAGACCCCTGAAGAAACACTCGAAACCATTCAAGCTCTCTACGCCCGCACGCAAATCGACCCCTATTGCAAATCGATCATTGGAGGTCCGGTCGACATCGCCGTCATCGGCGACGAGGGCGCGCGTTGGCTATCGAGAAAACAACTCCCGGATGCCCTTCCACTTCCGGTTCAGAAGCTCGCCGAGGTTCAGCAAGATCGCGGCGGCCAATAGCCCAGGCCACAGGTTCATCCGCGACGGAATCGCCTTCCCGCCCGAATCGAACACCTGCCCAACCGTCGGCTGGAAACGCCCGCCCGTGTAACTCGACACCTGCCGCAGCAAAGGCAGGTCAGAGCCGTACTCTTCCAACTCCTGCTCCGGCAGATAAACACCCACTTCCGGAAACGCCCGCGATTCCTCGAGCGGACGCACACGGAACAATCCTCGCCGCGCGCCTACCGGCACCGATCCGCGATACGTCCCAGGCGCGATCTTCCGCAGCCTCATCGCTTTTCGAAAACCATCCGGTCCCACCGCGAACACCGCCGGCGCCTTTGCCGGTTCCTTCACATGCCGCGACAAGCGGTAGTCGGCCACCAGTTCTTCGCTATCGCTGTCAAACCGGATGGCTGCTTCCACCGGCTGTGTGTGCGGCAGCAGGTCGCGCGTCACATTGGTCCAGAACCGGTCGTACCCGCTCCACGTCACCCAATCGCCGGCCCATCGCGCCTTGGCGTCGGAGGCGAACACGGCCGCCCGCCCCAGCCCGTATTGCCATCGCGCCAACAGCGGGTCTTTCTCATCCATCGTGAGCAGCGTATCGGCGGAAGGCTTGGCTATGAACCGCACGTAGCCCTTCAACGCCGGAGCGGTTTCCATCCCAACGCCGTCGAGAATCTCGGCTTGCTTGGCCACCTTCGGCGACATCGATTTCTCCACCGCCGTCGATCCGGTGTGCTCCATCACGTCGCGCAGCAGGATCTGTTCGAGCCCCGAAGGATCGCTGAGAAAGTAGGACCGGCCCTTTGCGAAACTGGCCACCTTCTCGAGATACGCCCGATTCACGTCCTGCCCCAATCCCACCGTTGAGATCGTCACCTTCTGCTGCGCCGCTTCTTTCGCCAGCGCGATGCTGTCGCCTTCTTCGGAAATACCGTCGGTCAGCAGCACCACGTGCTTGAACGTCGCCTGGATCGGCACCGCGCGCCGGTAAGCTTCTGTCAGCGCCGGCGCAATCTGTGTTCCCCCGTCCGGCGTGATGCCGGCGATCAGACGCTTGATCAGCGGCCTGTCCTCGGCCTTCCGCACCGGTACAGCCCATTGGAATGAGTTGTCGAAGATCAGTACGCCAACGAAATCGATCGGCCGCAGATTCTCCACAACGCCAATCGCCGCCAGCCGCGCCAACTCCATCTTCTTGCCTTCCATCGAGGAAGACTTGTCGATGATCAGCACCACCATCGTCCCTTCCGGTGACCGCGGCGGAGCCAGCTTCGCCGGCAATGTACGGTCCAGCGCGTCCTCGGCTTCCTTGTTCTCCACGTAGACGTTCTTCTCGCCGCCGATCACCAGCAGCCCGCCGCCCTGCTGCACGAACGCTTCGAGATCGGCTTTCGACGCCGGCGGCAATGCTTCGAGATCCCAATTATTAAACACCACAATCTGGTATTGATCGAGCGCGCCGTACGGCATCGCATCCGCCTCAATGACTTCGAACTGTGCCGTGTCCAGCGCCCGCGTCAGATTCACGCCCGATCCGCGCGGGTCCTGCGACAGTAACAACAATCGCGGCTTCCGCAACGTGATCGCCCGTGCAAAACCAACTTCGCCGTGCTCGGGCGATTTCACCCGTCCCGTTAATTCCAGCGCGCCCGCCGCGCCGATGTTCGCCTGCACCCGCAGTGTATTTTCGCCCGCCTGTAGTTGGACCTTGCTGGATCCGAGCGGTTTCCCTTCCGCCGCCAGTTCCACATCCGCCTGTCCCGGCCCCGGCGCGCTCACCACCATCTCGATGGCAAACCGTTCGCCGCTGAACACCACCGGCGGAAAGCTCGCCCGCTCC
>JBGSME010000877.1:0-2870 GCA_041740335.1 Bryobacteraceae bacterium
CTCCCAATCCGCCGCCGGGCTCTTCAACGAATCAGACATCGAAGCCGCCTTCCGCGACGAACTCCCGCCCCTGTTTCCTGGAAACGATCCGTTCCCCGCGTACCCCAACATTCCCCAATGCAACACGCTCTTCCCGTACCCTTACCAGGCTTTCTTCATCGGAGTCGACATCGGCCAGCGGCACGATTTTACCGCCATCGCCGTCCTTGAGCTACTCACCGTCTTTACCAACGAAGTCGACCGCGTCACCTACGAGCGCATGACCAAGTCCCACTTCCGCCTCCGCCACATCGATCGTATCCCGCTCAACACTGAGTTCGAATCGATCGTCGACTACCTCGTCCGCCTCGTCGCGAGACAGGATCTCGTCGACCGCAGCAACGTCATCATCGACGCCACCGGCGTCGGCGCGCCCATCTATGAGATGTTCTACAAGCGCCGCGCCGCCCGCGAAGCCCTCCGCGTCGTCATCACCGGTGCCGACGAAGCCCACAAAGAACACGGCAGACCCCATTGGACCGTCCCCCGCCGGGATCTCCTCTACGGCGTCGAGAACTTACTCCGCAACCGCCAACTCGACATCGCCACAGACTCGCCTCACAGCAAAACACTCGCCCGGGAACTCTCCTTGATCGAGCGAGACTTCAGCGAATCCGGACGCGAGATCCTCGAATCGTCCCGCTCCACCGCCCACGACGATCTCGTCTTCGCCCTCGCTCTCGCCGTCTGGCGCGCTCGCCGCCACACCGCCCCTACCGCCGTCCCTCCGGATGCCTTTCGCTATCTCACCAATCCCCAAATCCCAGGGCTCAACTCCTGATACCCGCGCCATGCCAGCCGCCGCCGCGACGCCCTCCCGCCGGGCGCTCGACTCGTTTTGTCGGGACTCAGCCCCGGGTGTCAAGCAGTCGATAGCTGCCGCGCGGCGGCCGCGGGCAATAGGTGTTCGCGAACGGACCCCGCTACGCGTAACACCCGGCATTCGGCCAATCGCTCACGGCAAAAAATGGGCGATGGTCACTACTCGCCGAAGCAGTACAGCCGGCCGTCCTGGGAACCGATGACGATGCGGCCGCCGGCAATGGCCGGGGAAGCCGATAGCGGCGCGCCCGCTTCGAATTCCCAAAGCTTTTTCCCCGTTTCGAGTTCCAGCACATAGAAGCGGCCGTCGTTCGATCCGAAGAAGACGCGCCCGTCGGCGACCGCCGGCGAAGACTCGATGCGAGACTTAGTGGCGAAGGTCCAGAAGGGCTTACCCGTGGCCGCGTTGAGGCAGTACATCAGTTTGTCGCGTCCGCCGAGAAGAACTTTGTTGCCGATCACCGCCGCCGACGAGTAAAACGGAAACTTGCGTTGCGGATTCTCGTAACTCCACTTGACTTTGCGCGCTTTCATATCCACGGCGAGCACTTGGTTGTCGTAAGTTCCGAAGTAAGCGGAGTCGCCGGCCAGTGCCGGCGAGGCGCCGATGTAGGAGCCGGAGTCCACCAAATACGCTTCGTCCCCGGTGGCGACATTGATGGCGCGAAACTTTTCGTCGCAGCCGGAGACGTAAGTCACGCCGTTGGCGACGCCAGGCGTGCAGTGGACGGGACCTTGCGTAGCGAACGACCATAGCTCCTTGCCCGTCTTGATGTCGAGCGCATAAAGGCTCTGATCATAGGAGCCGATAAGCACACGGTCATTCACGATGGTCGGCGAGGACTTCACTTCAGAGAACGTCTTGTGTTTCCAGACACCCTGGCCAGTCGCGGCATTGACCCCGTGAACGCCGCCTTCGAGATCGCCGACGACGACGACGCCCGACCCAACCGCGGGAGAGGACTCGCCGACGGGAGCGCCGGTCTTGTATTTCCATTTGAGCTTGCCGGTAGCCAGCTCAAGCGCGGCTAGTTCGCCCGCTTGGGAGGCCACGTACACGCTGCCGCCAACGATGGCGGCCGAAGATTCGATGGAGTCGCCGGCATCCCAGGTCCAAACGACCTTGAGAGTCTTGGGGACACCGGCGGTTGTCACACCGGAGAGTCGCGGATTGCCGCGGAATTGCGGCCAGTCCTGCGCGGCGAGCCCGGTCGTGAGGATGAGTGGAATTAGTATGCGCATCGATAAAGATCCAGAGCGCCCGCCTCGTCAAAGGCGCGCGGGTTGAATGTACCGGTCCATTGTTTGGACGCGGCCGCGGCGAGAATGGTTATGTCGCTTTCTGGAACTCCGATATCGCGGAGCCGGCGGGGTAGGCCGGCCGCGATGGCAAGATCGTCGAGCCGGGCGGGAAGATCGGGGTGGAGTTCGGCATATCGCGGGGCGGCGTTCCAACGTACCACGTGTGCCAGCATCAGCCCGATGGCAACGCCGTGGACGGTGCCGTACTTCGCCGTGAGCGGATTGGCGCAGGCGTGGGCGGCGCCGAGCATCGAACATTCAATGGCGGCTCCGGCGAGATAAGCTCCCGTTTGCATTGCCGCTGCTTCGTCGATTCCGCCTTTTCCAGCCAGCATGGTTTCGTAGGAGCTACTCAGCAGACGCCATGCTTCGCGAGCGAAGCAATCGGAGATGGCGTTGTGTCTGGAAGTTACGAAACTCTCGACGGCGTGGGAAATCGCGTCGTAACCGGACGCGGCGAGAACAGCGCAGGGCTGGGTGAGAACCAGTTCCGGGTCCAGCAGCACCAGTGCGAATGCAGCCCCGGGCGCGCCACATGCCATCTTCACGTGGGTTTCCGCTTCCGAGATCAGTGCGTAACTTTGGGCTTCGCTCCCCGTGCCGGTGGTGGTGGGGATTCCAATCATGGGGAGCATTGCGCGGGATGCTTTGCCGTAACCCCAATAGTCCTGCATGCGGCCGCCGTTGGTCGCGATGAAGTTGATGGC
>JBGSME010000878.1:0-5651 GCA_041740335.1 Bryobacteraceae bacterium
AGAACAGGGGACGGTTTTCATCAATTTAGTCCTGGTACGCGCAGTCCTCCAGGGAATCTTCTGTCATGATAGCGCATGCAGCCAAAGTTTTGCCTTAGCCGACTCCTCATTAGATCATAAACTACATTGCGAGACAAAGCAAATGCGGGTTGGCCGGGTCCACGTTTTCCGCTACACTGAGCTTCCATGCGCTACTTCCTCGCCAAATCGGAACCGGCCGTTTATTCGATAGACGACTTGCAACGGGATCGCAAGACGGTGTGGGACGGCGTCAAGAATGCGCAGGCACTGCAAGCGATCCGGAAGATGGCGCCGGGCGACATTGTCTTCATTTATCACAGCGGAGGCGTGTCGGCGGTGGCCGGCTGGGCCACGGTTGCATCCGAGGCGCGTCCGGATGCCAGAGACGCCAAATTGGCGGTGGTCGATCTAGCCTATGGCGGGAAGCTCGAAACACCGGTTACGCTCGCCGAGGTGAAGCAATCGGGCCAGTTCGATGACTGGGCACTGGTGCGGCAAAGCCGGCTGTCGACCATGGAAGCCCCGTCCGCATTTGCCGACTTCCTCAAAGTTCGAAATCCCAAACTTGAATTCTGATCCCAATATGGAACACTTTCTCGAAAACAAAACAGCCATCGTCACCGGTGGCACCAGGGGTATAGGCCGCGAGATAGCCGGCGCACTGGCGCGATCCGGATGCGCGGTGGCGATCTGCGGACGCGATGAGGAGGGCTCCAGAAGAGCGGCCGGCGAAATCGCGAAAGAGACGGGAGGGAGAATTTTCGGCGCGGCGTGCGACGTGGCGGACCGGACGTCGGTGAATGAATTCTTCAAGGCAGTGGACGCCGAATTGGGCGGCCCCGATATCGTGATCAACAACGCCGGTGTCGGCATTTTTGCGTCACTGTCCAGTTTGACCGAGGAAGACTGGCGCCGCGTGATCGGGACCAACCTCACCGGCGTGTTCCATTGCTCCCAGGAAGCGATCCAGCGTTTTCAACAGCGGGGCGGCGGCTTCCTGATCCACATCGGAAGCCTGGCTGGCAAAAATCCGTTCGCGGGCGGAGCCGCATATAACGCATCGAAATTCGGATTGACGGGCATGGCCGAGGCGATGATGCTCGACCATCGCCAGCAGAGCGTGCGCGTGTGTACGATCATGCCAGGGAGCGTGGATACGGATTTCAGCCCGCGGTCAGAGAAGGCGGATTGGAAGATCGCGCCGGAAGACATCGCGGAAATCGTGCTCTCGGTTTTACGGATGCCGGAACGGACGTTGATCAGCCGCGTGGAGGTACGGCCTTCGCGGCCCCAAAAGGGCTAGCACCTTCGACAACGGAGGCTATTGCGTTTTGGCCCTCGTCTTGCTTGAGTCTTCCCAAGAAAGTTTGAAGTGAGGAAGCTCGATGCGAGGAATTCGATGAGGGACCGATTGGTCGCGCTCGATCCGATGCGGACCGGAGAGGAAGCGCGCGCGCTCGACCAGAGCTTGCGGCGGCTGGTGATTGGCCAGGACGAAGCGGTCCAGCAAATCGTCAACATGTACCAGATGCAGTTTACCGGGTTGAGCGCACCTGGGCGGCCCATCGGGAATCTGCTGTTTCTGGGCCCGACGGGGAGCGGCAAGACTCGCACGGTAGAGGCCACCGCCGAAGCGTTAACGGGCGATCCGCGGGCGGTGCTGAAGATCGACTGCGCCGAGTTCCAGCACAGTCACGAAATCGCAAAGCTGATCGGCTCCCCTCCCGGGTATCTCGGGCACCGGGAAACACACGCGCTATTGAGCCAGGATGCGCTGAACGCCCATCACACGCCGCGGATGAAGCTGAGTTTCGTACTTTTCGACGAGATCGAGAAAGCGAGCGACGCGTTGTGGAATCTGCTCCTGGGGATTCTGGACAAGGCGACGCTGACCACCGGCGACAACAAGAAGGTGGATTTTTCAAAAGCGATGATCTTCATGACGTCCAACATCGGCGCGTCCGAAATCAGTTCGATATTGACGCCACGAATGGGTTTTGGGGCCATGTTGGCTGGAGCGTCCAGCATGAGCGTGCTCACAGCCGGCAGCGATCACCGGGCGGCGATTGAGAAAAAGATCAGTAAGTCCGGCGCTGAGGCAGCCCGGCGCAAGTTTACGCCGGAGTTCATGAACCGGATCGACAAGATCGTCGTCTATCGTCCGCTCGGCGCAGAGCAACTGAAGCAAATTCTCGATCTCGAGCTGCAGTACGTGCAGCGCCGGGTCTTCGATGCCTCCGACCGCCAGCACGCCTTCGTGTTCACGGTTACTGACGAGGCCAAGGAGTTTCTGCTGGCCGAAGGCACTGACCCCAAGTACGGAGCGCGGCATCTCAAGCGTGCCATCGAGAGACTACTCGTGCAGCCGGTGTCGAACCTGATGGCAACCACCCAGATCCGGCGGGGCGACTGGGTGAAAGTGGATCTGCACGAGGACGGCAATTCGCTTTCCTTCGTCCGCGAATCAGAGGGGCTTCCGGTGAGCGCGATGGCGGAGCTGGCGCGGAGCACTTCGATCGATGGTTTGCACCGGATGCTGCAGAGCCATGCGCCGGTACATGCCGAGCGAATGGCAGCCCGGTCGGGCAGGCGTACCTAAAAAGTTGGTTTCATCTCTCTCCGGTCGATCCCATGCACTCCCGATGGGGTTGTTTTGGGGCGGTGGTCTGCAACGGGACCATCGCCCCTATTTTTCATTCCGGACCGCGGAGCGAGACAGTCAAAAGATCGCGAGGCTCGCCAGTCCGTTTGGCGAGGCATTTCCCTTCCCCGAAACGGCCGCCGAGAAATTCAAGCAGCGAGGGTTCGAGAGCGCGCCAGGACTGTTCATTGTTGGGCGCGAGCAAACGATCGTTCACGCTGAGGTCCCAGTCGGCGCTGTTGAACTTGATCCTTCCGGCGAACTCGGGCTCGGCTTCGAGCAGGCGGCAGGCGCGCAAACAGGAATCGTACGCCTGGGCGATGCGTGTGGCGACGGAACCTTCAAGCGCGGTGCGGCGAGTGTAGAGAAGGCCGATGCGGTGGCCGGCGTGGTCCAACCCATAGAAAGCGTCATGGCCCACGAGGAGCACGCCGGGGCCGGCCGGAACATGGGCATAGTCGGCGACGTCGATCAGCAGTTCGCCGAGGGTCTGGTTCTGGATCCAGCGATGAAAAACCGGGATGGCGTTGGCGGAATCAAAGTCCGGCTGCGTGGCGGCGTAGATCTTGACACGAAAATGCTGCATGGGGGGATCCTAGGCGCGGGTTACCGCTTTGGGCTGTTGCTGAGCATGGATGCGCCCGTAGCAGGCGTGCGAGGCTTCGATAAACAGTTGCGCTTCTTCGACAAGCTGGTGCGCGCGGTCGCTTGACACATTTTGGCCGCGCCGCTGGTGGGCCTTGAGAAAGTACTGCGCGAACTTGGCGCCGGCGAACGGATCGTGGAACAGTTGCGTGTCGACCAAGTCGCTCTGGAAGCGCGCGACGATCGTATCGGGATCGTCGCCCAGCACGGGCAATTGCTGTTTCAGAAGGGCCGTAGCGCCGTGGAGCATCGCCTCGTAGGCAAGTTGGGCGGCACGGCCGGCATCACCGGCTTCAAGCGCCAACTGAGCCTCGAAGGTCTCACGCTCGCAGGCGGCCAGTTGAAAGTCGATCGGGTTTACAACCTCGCCGGCGCACTCGCCGACGCCGATATCCCCGATGGTGTATTCGCGGGCATCGGCCCAGTCAGTATAGAAGCTGGCGTCGGATTCGTGCGGCGGAACCACCATCAGGTCGTCGAGCATGGACTTGCAGGCGGCTTTACCGATCCGTTTCACGTAATCCTGAAAACGTTCCGCGGGCGTGCGCTCGGCCAGGTAGCGTGACGTAATCCGGTCCACGGTGTCGGGGATGCGCTTGGACGGAACCGCGCCGATGGCCAAACCGTAGGAGCCGCCGTTGAAGTCCCACTGGCCGCCGAGGACCACCTGGAAATGCGGCACCGTATAGTTATTCTTGTTGCGGCTCACGCCGTAGAAGCCAAGGTCTGCAACGTGGTGCTGGCCGCAGGAATTGAAGCAGCCGCTCACCTTGATGCGCAAATTGCGGATGGCCGAATCCATCGTGAACTGGCGCGCGCCGAGACGTTCTTTCAGTTCTCCGGCCAACCCGCGCGATGAGGAGATACCGAGTTTGCAGGTGTCGGTGCCGGGACAGGCAACGATGTCGACAATCGTGCCTGCGCCGGGCGCGGCCAGATCGGCCGACTTCAGTTCGCGGTACAACTCCGGCAGGTCGGCTTCGCTTACCCAGCGCAGAACCAGATTCTGTTCCACCGTGGTGCGTATCGTTTCGCGCACATACTTGCGCGCGATGTCGGCCACGGCCCGAAGCTGGGGCGAGGTAATGTCGCCGAGCGGCAGGCTAACGGTAACGGTGGCGTACCCGGACTGGCGCTGGCGGTAAACGTTGGTCTCGTGCCAGGCCTTGAATCCCTGGGGCGTAGATCCATTCATCGTCTCGATATTCAGAAGCGACGCCGGTTTGAGCGGCTCTTCCACGCGATCGCCCACGCCGGGAACATAGGCGGCCCAGCGATCATCGTGAGGTAGGATCGCTCGCTCCTGTTCAACCAGTCGCCGGAATTCATCAAGGCCGAGTTTCGAAACCAGAAACTTGATCCGGGCGGTATTGCGATTCTTCTTCTCACCCAACCGGCCGAACACGCGGCAAATGGCTTGAGCAAGCGGCAGCAGTTCCTCTTCGGCAACGAATTCGGCGAACAGGCGCGCCTGCTGGGGCACGGTTCCCAAACCGCCGCCCACATAGACCTCGAAGCCGCGTTTGCCGTCGCGGATTACGCCGATACATCCAAAGTCGTGCATGCGCACCAGCGCACAGGCCTCGTCGCGGCATCCGGAAAAGGCGATCTTGAATTTGCGTCCGAAGTCCTGGCAATCGGGGTGGCCGAGGAGGAACCATGTGAGCGCATCGGCGTATGGAGTGACGTCAAACGTCTCGGTGCGGCATACGCCGGCGATCGGGCATCCGGTCACGTTGCGTACACTGTTGCCGCAGGCCTCGCGCGTGGTGATGCCGACGGCGGCCAGGCGCCGCATCAGCGCGGGGGTGTCTTCAATATGAATGAAGTGAAGTTGAAAATCCTGCCGTGTGGTGATGTGCGCGATTCCGTCGGAGTACTCCTCGGCCAGATCGGCCATGGTCTCCAATTGTTCGGCGTTCATACCGCCGTAGGGAATCTTGATGCGCTGCATCCCCGGAGCGTCCCAAAGCGTGTTGGGTCCTTTGGTGCCGTCCAAGGGGAACTGGATCTTACGAGCCGTGATACCATCATGGCGCTGGCCGTTGTCGTACCGCTGACCATAAGCCCCCCGGCGCAGACGGGTCTCGGCGAACACCTTTTCGTCGATCTTGCCTTGCTTGCGCAGGCGGACCTCGTTTTCGTAGACGTCGAGTTCGGGCGCCAGATGGGCAGGGACACGATCACCGAGGTGATCCTTCCACAGGGAATTGGAGGCCTTCATGGGATACTCCCTAAACTATATCGGAATTGGGATACTTGGGGCAACCCCGCGACTGCGATAGCCTGATTCCTATGTCCTTCGCGGAACTTCGCCGATCCTTGAGGCCGCACCCTTGCGCTC